>NZ_JBWPXC010000005.1:0-135991 GCF_056590915.1 Limosilactobacillus sp. C0001E2
AGTGCTGTTTGTGGGTACGAAGCCTTGTGTTGTTTTTTCCAGTTTAAGACTTTCAGCTTAAAATCGCCATCATAATCCGGTGAACCAATCCCAGATAAATACATCTGAACTGCTTTCAGTTTAATTTCTAAACTAAACTTAGTCATAGTAAAACCCCCATAGTTGGAACTCCTTGTCCAACTATGGGGGTTCACTTCACTTAGCATTTTTTTAATGATCTCTTAGTCTCATTAAGCCACTCAATTTGGCCCTTTGTTCGTGAAATTGCCCGGGTCAAAATCAGGTAGTGACCATAGTGATTCTTTATTGCCAGTTGGTTTGGAAAGACTTCTTTTTCGCGTTGTGTCAGATACTTCAATTCTTTATTTAACAATTCTAATTGACGATTTATTAACTCCGGTATTCGCTGATCACCCATATCCTTAATGAAGAATAATTTTAACGAAAAAAGGTCTTCATGAACTGGTAATTCAGTGACTAATTGGTTTAACCACTCGTCTAAAACTGTTTTACCAGCTGATGTTATTTCATAATATTTTTCTTTGGCATTTTCTTGACTAGTTGAAACTGTGATCCATTCATCATCCACCATGCGCTTTAATTCAGGGTAGATTTGGCTATGTGACGCACGCCAAAAGTCACCAATCTCAGTGCTAAATTCAGCAGTTATCTTTCGTCCTGTTATTCTAGGCTCACTATTAATGATTCCTAAAATAATAAAAGGAAGAACTCGTTTTTTTGGCATTATTAGTCCTCCAAACATTAATTCTTCCTTTATTATACTTAATTATTTATTAATTCGCCGATAATCTTCATCAAAGTAGCGTCCCTTACGAATATCATCAGTAATCCCTTCGTAAGGCGCCTCGGAAATTACATCCTCATTGTTTTGACCCGCATCACCCATGTAGGTAATATGAGCAAATTCAGGAACAACCATCTTAGGATAAGTATCATACTTTTCCCGTGCTTCGTGCATTCGGTCGATATGTTCATTTTGGAACGTTACTGTAATTTCAGGATGTTGCTTTACCCATGCTGGAAAGAAAATCGTCCCGTTTAATTTCTTTTCATTTGGGACAAAGTCTAGTGCAACGTCTGTTCCCGTTGGTTCAGTCCACGCAACCTTGTAAATTCCTTCAGTCAACATTACGATATTCGCCTCTTGGTCTTTAACCCAGCGACCCGCAACCATTCCACCATGAATTCGGTAGTCAACAGTATGGTCATTTTTGGCATACCATTCATATTCCCAGCCATTATCATAAGTGTAGATAAAGTGGGTTCCTAAAAAGTCATCAAGTGTTTTAAATTTCTTTTCTGCCATTACAATCATCCTTTCATCTTTTATCGATGGTTCTATTTTATGTCGTTATCGACATAAAGTCAATAAAAATCGGCTACTAACTGAAATCTTTCCAAATCAGTAGCCATCTTCTTATTATTTAAAATTTAAGTTATCCACCCATGCATCAATTTGTCCAGCATTATTTAACACCGCTCCTTGATTAACATGTGTATCATAATTATTTTCTTTGACCGTTCGTTCAATAAAGTTCTGTGAACGATCATAATTGGTACCACCAGAAGTAGCAAACATTGCCAAATTCTTACCATTTAAGTCTAACTTATCAACTAAATCAGCAATCATCCGTGGCGGGATCGCCCACCAGATTGGGTGACCAATCACGATATTATCATAAGCCGTGATATCAGGAAGATCATCTTTAACAGCAACTCGACTATTGTGCTGGTGCTGTTCGATTGATGTCCGGCTAGTCGAATCATGCCAATCTAAATCAGCCGCTGTATATGGCTGAGCAGCATGAATTTCTACAATATCTGCGTTCAGTTTTTGAGCAACTTTTTTTGCAATTTCCTTGGTCGTATTGATCGCAGAATAATATAAAACCAGTGTCTTTGCCATTTGATTCACTCCTTTAAAAATTAATCTAACCTAATTTTATCATTAGATTCGGTTCAAAAATTCAACGATCTTTTGACTGACATCAACTTGCGTCTGTCCACCATAAATGCCATGACCGGCTTTAACCGTTACCAACTCACAATTAGGATAGAGTTTTGCCGCTCTTTTTGCATAACTAATCGGAACAATTCGGTCTAATGAGCCATGGATTAGTAAGACTGGTGTTTGATCATTTTTAATTTTTTGAAATGGATCAATTGATACTGCGTCAGTTAGATATTGATGTCCTAAAGTCATCCCCATCAATTGGAAAGTTGGTGCAGAACCATATTGTTTCAAAAGTTCTTTCGCACTATCCTGAATCAGGAATGCCGGATAAAGTAGTACTAACCCAGCAATGTCATTCCGTTGGGCCGAAACCATTGCGGCAACATAGCCACCCTGGCTTTCACCACCAATAATTATTTTTTGTTGAGGATTTTTGCCATAAAAGTGGTCAATAACATCATTTAATTCGGCGATTTCGGTCTTAACAGTCATTTCTTTCATTGAGCCACCACTTAAACTAAAGTCTGACCCACCAATAAAATCAAAGGTAAATACATTGTAATTATTATTGCTTAAGTCGACACCATAGTTACTTAATAAACTGGCACTGCTCCCTAATCCGTGACATAAAATCACCAACGGATTATTGTTCTCTGCTGAATAAAAGGTTCCGACCACTTCACCATTGCGAGTTGGAATTGCTAAAGTTGTAGTCATAATAATATGCCTCCTTCACTACTTAGTCTAAACATCAAGCCATCACCATGTAAAATACCTATTATTACTAATCATTGATACTTAAAATGAATAAAAATGATATGAATTAAGCCAACCACCTGACGTTGGTAGTCGGCCTTTTTATTATCGGTGAATAGTCAAAATATCATCTAAATCCATTCGGTTTGATTTAATTGTGTTAACCAACGCACTATCATCAGAATAGCCTAGGCCAATGCCGATAATAATCTCTTCATCGTCAGCAATATTTAGTTCTTTACGTAACATCTCTGGATAATTAATGAATTGGTAAGCTGTCATTGAAGCCAGTCCCTGGTTAGTTGCTGCTAGCACAATGCTATTACCAAATGAGCCTAAATCATATAGTGACCAGAGTGAATACCCCTTAGGCAATGTTAAATACAAGATTGCTTGAGCATTATAGAGCTTAGCGGACGCAGGACCCATTTCTTTACCTGCGGCACCAAGATCATTCGTCCACTCAGCCATGTTTGCCTGCGCCTGAGTTGGCCAATCTTTTCGTGACATCATCGGTAAATCAGGATTCCCCTTAGCACCGCTATTATCAAACTTTTCTTGTTGTGCGCGAACCTTTTCTAGAGAATCTCCCACTGCTAAATGGACATGATAAGGTTGGGAGTTAACCCACGAAGGTGCTAACTGCGCTTCTTGTAAAACTTTCTTAATTGTCTCAAGCGCTATATTTTGATCAGTAAATTGACGGGTTGATCTGCGATTTTTAATTACTTGTGCAAAATCCATTGCTAATTGCCTCCTAGTAATTACGTTCAATTAACATTGTGCTTGGCCAACAACCTGCTTGTCTGCGGTCTTCACTTCGAATATCAGCAATGTCTTGATCGCTTAGCTCAAAATCAAAAATATCTAAATTAGCTTTCAAGTGTTCTGGATTAGTAGACTTTGGAATTGCCAGGATATTTTCTTGCACATAGAAGCGGAGCATTACTTGTGCAGGTGACTTACCATACTGATGTCCAATTCGCACTAATGTTGGATTACTCAAAATATGTCCAGTTCCTTCACCAAGTGGTGCCCATGATTCATGAAGAATGCCATGTTCTTGCAAGTATTCGTGCATCCCCCATTGTTGCCAAAGGAGGTGAGTTTCAATCTGATCAACCGCCGGAACAACTTCACTATTGTCAATAATCTCTTGTACTTGCTGATGGTTGAAGTTACTCAAACCGATTGCCCGCAATTTTCCTTCATGATATGCGTCTTCAAGGGCCCGGTAAGTGTCAAGGTCATTACCATTTGGCCAGTGAATAATCATCAAGTCAAAGTAATCAAGGCCTGCTGCTTTGAGTGAAGTATCAATTCCCGCTTTAGTACTACGATAGCCACTCGTCTGGGTCTTGGAGGTAACAAAGATCTCTTCACGATTGATACCACTATTTCGAACAGCTGCACCAACTTCACGCTCATTGCCATAGTTTTGTGCGGTATCAATTAAGCGGTAACCAACTTTTAATGCTTGTGCAACTTCCTGCTCTGTTACGCGTGGTGAAGTAAGGTAAGTTCCATAGCCAATTGCTGGAATCTTAACATCGTTGTTTAAAGTATAGTATTTCATTTTTCTTCCCTCCATCTTTACTTATTGATAATTAACTTCCCAAACATTCCGTTCTTGCGCTAACTCAACAAACTTTTCTGCAATTAAATCTGGTGCAAAATGAGTATCTGGCTTAATCACTCCACCAACAGTGATAGTACCTGCAAATATTCCACTATTTTTCAAAGTAGTATTTAATAGTTGAAACATATTACGCAAACCTGCCTTGGCAGCACTGAGTCCCATAAACCCTGGGAATGGCGTAACTCCAGCAATCCCACCAGTAAATAGTGCAAAACCTTTTGTCGCTACTAGGTTATCGTGTAAAGCTACTACTGTTTGATAAGCACCAGCAACATCCGCTTGAAAATGCTTTTCTAAATCGTCACGGGTGAAATTATCATTATCCGGCGCCGTAATCCCAACATTGTAAATAAAACCAGAAATTTCTTCTTGCTGAATAGTAGTTAAAACACGTGCATAGTCTGCTTCATCAGTTACATCCGCCGTATACGTTTGGATGTCTACTCCAGTATTATTAGTTACTTCGGTGGCAATTTTCTCAAGATTTTTCTTTTGCCGTGCAATCAGAATTAAGTCATTTCCTTTTTGCGCAAACTTAGTAGCAAGGCTTTTACCTAATCCACTACCAACACCGATAATAACAACTTTTTTTCTCATAATAATCACCTCTAAATACTAAGTTTTTTCAAGGCCTCTAGGTCATCGCTTTCAATTTAAAAGTCTATTTGTTGGTTTTCAACCATATGATCAGCATTAGTTGTTTGCCGCCAAACTACCAATCCCTGTTGAACAACATACCGCATACACAATTGGTTAACTGACACCTGATATTTTCTAGCAAGTTGTTCCACTATTGGTGCCCGTAACAGTAAGCCATGCATTACCGGAGAATATGCTTCAACCGTTATATTATGTTCTTTGCAAAAGTTTAATAATGAAGATGGTGTATCACCGATTCTTACAACATACTGATCAATCATTGGTATTTCATCGATCGAATTCGGTAATTTCTGTAATGCATTTTGATTGAAATCATCAACCCCAATTGCTCGAGCTTGCCCCTTTTGTGAAACTTGAATCATTTTCTGCCATGCTTCGACATTTTTACCTGCTGACCCCAGATCTCTCATTAACAAAGCATCCACATATGATGTTCCAAGACTATTCAAAAGTCTGTCAATTGCTTCCTTGATTCCATAATGTTCAACCACTTCTCTACTAAGTTTACTGGTTATGAATACTTGCTCACGATCTAAACCAGCCATATGCAACGCTGAATTAACTCCTGAAAATCCTGTAAAAGACTGATCTACATCAACATGTCGATACCCGATTTGAAATGCTGTTACGATTGATTGCCTAACAACTTCAGGATCTTCAAGAAATGCAGTTCCAATTGCTAACTGTGGCATCAAACAGCCATTCCGTAGTTTAATATTTAATGTCATTTTTAATCACCAAAATCCAGCAATTGATTTAAGCTTTGTTCTAGATGTTCTGGATTATCTGAAATTCCAGCATCAATGCATAGCCCCTTCCGATATTTAGCATCAGCTGGCAGTAATGACTTAAAGTCAACTTCATAGTTGTAATCGGTATTCACACATGTCCAATAAGCGTAGACATCCTTCCCAGCTAAGTTGGCAGAAGTTAAGAAGGTCATAATCGGGTCCGCCATTGTCCAACCCCAAACTGGCCCACCGATGATTATCCGCCGATAGCCAGCTAAATCAGGCAACGATCCTTTAAGCTGTGGTGCCTTGCTAATATCTGGTAGTGGCTGCCCGTGCTTGGGGATAGAACCAACGCCACGCCACTTTCGCACAATGTCCCAACATGGATACATGGCTTTCGGGTAGTCAAAATCTGGTTCCAACTTTACTACATCAGCGCCAGTTTTCTGTCGAACCCGATCTGCAATTACTTCATTCAAACCAGTTAAAGAATAATAAATTAGTACTGTGTCTGCCATTATTTAACCTCCTCATCAACTTGTTTATTTTATTATAGGAGGCAGTGACAATTGACAGAAGATAGTGTTTAGTTAAGCCAGCTTTAACTTTAAGTTAATCCTAATTAGCTTGTTGGTTTAAATACTCCTGGCCGACTAAGCTGATAAATTCCTTTACTTGCGAATTGGCATGGCTTGACGATAAAATTCCGTAACTAATTGAATAGTCCCAATCCATCGGGATGCTAATCATTGAGGGATGAACATCATGCCACTGTTCGAGGGCTTCCATTAAATAATTATGGTGAACACAATAATTAAACGTATCAATATCATAAAAATAATCAGTGTTAACAATGGTAATGTCTGGATGGTGTTGGACAATTTCATCCCTTAATTCATCAATTTTAGGTGATAAACCTGGCCGAATTAATAAAATTTTTTGCCCTGCTAGATCCGCCCAGGTTAATTTTTCCTTACTTGCGAGCTTGTTTTGCCGTGAAACCATAATATTGCAGTGTTGATCGCCGAGATTAAAGAAATCAAACTCATTATCCATTAAATAATTAGCATTTGTTGGGCCTACCAGTAAGTCAACCGTCTTACCAAGTTGATTGGTAATCCGCCGTAATGAGGCCGCATCATCATTAAAAGGGATAATTTGCAGTTGGTAATCTTTTTGTTGCTTCCCCATCCGCTCCCAGACGTCCATTAATGGCCGCGCTGACCGCAACATTGATGTCGCAATCCGAATGGTTGTCTGACCTTTCTCAGCGATCGCTTGAGCAGCACTAATTGCCTCTCGCGAATCACGAATAATCTGTTGAGCTGACTCATATAATGCTTTCCCTGCTGGGGTTAGTCTAATTCCCCGCGGTGAACGATTAAAAATTTTGAACCCTAATTCACTTTCAAAATTATTCATCTGTTTCATGACAGAAACTGCCGACATGAAGAGACTACTAGCTGCTTTAGAAAAGCTTCCTTCACGAACAACCGCAATAAACGTATCTAACACTTGATCATACATTTTCAAACCACCTTTAACTAATTGTTAACTCTCAAATCTATTATATAATATTAAAGATAACATCACTAAAGGGAGTGTCTTCTAATGTCAATCCTCATTTCTACAGTAATTATTCTTTTGGCAGTGATTCTAAGTATTGTAGCCAGTCGCTGGATATTTACTAAGATTTCTGTCAACTATGTTTATATCTTAATGGGAATGATCGTTGCTGTGATCCCGTTTCTTAACCAAAGCATCGTTAGATTTAATGCTGACTTTTTTATGGGAATTATCGTTGCCCCCTTACTATTCTTTGAGGGGCAGAATACACGAATGAATTTGGTGTTACGCAACATTAAAACTATCCTTAGCTTAACAGTGATGATGGTCCTTTTAACTACTATCCTTGTCGGTTTCTCAACGTCCGTGATTTTAGGAGTAAGCTTACCACTCGCTTTCATTTTAGCGGCAATTAGTACCCCAACCGATGCAACAGCTACTGAGTCAGTTACTAATGGTTTAATCATGCCTGACCAACAAAGTACCAATTTAAAGCTCGAATCTCTTTTTAATGATGCTTCTGGAATTGTCCTTCTAAATATGGCAATCCTGTGGTACGTTAACGGGACGATTAAATATGGTGCGACTCTTGGTAATTTTGTCTATTCAGCAGTGGGTGGTGTCATCACTGGAGTCGTAATTGCAGGAATCCTTGTATCAATCAGGCAAGCAATGCTTCATTCCAAAGTTAACTTTATCGGTAATACTTACAATACTGGGATCCCATTAAAATTAATCTACCTTTTAACTCCCTACTTAATTTATTATCTTGCAGAAACGATTGAAGTCTCTGGAATTATTGCAGTAGTCTTTGCTGGCTTGGTTCATAATGCCGAAAGTCAACGAAGTGAATTGAGTAATCCAAGGCTGGCCTATGATACCGCTCATTTAACAACCTTACTCAATAGCGCCTTAAACGGAATTGTTTTTGTAACGTTGGGAATCATGGTTGTTCGTGTAATTAAACAACAAGTAATCGGTGTTCATGATTCTTATAATTGGCTTGTCATTGGGATAGTTCTCTACTTGGGTAACTTACTTGTTAGGTATCTTTATGTTCGAGTCGTCAACCATCAGAATAATAAAAATGCCTGGTTATTTTCACTGGGTGGTATCCATGGGGCAGTAACGTTTGCATTAGCGGTTACTGTTGCTGAAACAGCTGTTAAGGCACAAGATTTTCGGACAATTGTTCTAGCTGAAAGTACCTTAATCCTTCTCAGTATGATCATCCCTACAATTCTTTTTCGCTTTTTGCTACCAGCCAAACATACGGATAATAAACGCCAACAAAAAATTGCTAATATGCGGCAAGGAATGGTCAACAATGCAATTAACGTAATTCACCATAGTAAAAGCCCTGCAGAAATTAAAGCAGCAGTGATTTTCGATCTCCGTAGTCAAAACGGTAATATTAAAATGAAAGAATTTTGGCAAGCGTGGACCGCCGTTATTCGACATAGTGAACTATCTGACGACCGAAAGAAAATAATTCTGCGTACCTACCGAACTGCTTTTGAAGCTGAACGAGCCTACTTAAAGGCCAATTACAATAATGTTAAGTTAACGGAAAATGATTTTAACCTTCTCTATCAGGAAACGATGAATGCAGAACTAGTAATTCTTGATCAATACACCAACTAAAAAAGTCGAGCAGACATGAATCTTAAATGATTCACCGCTCGACTTTTTAATTACCTGTTCCCTTTGTTATCGATGTTAAGTTGCCATTATCATCTCGTTTTAAGTGAGTAGTATACTTTGGATTTTGAATAGTTGATTTCTGTTGAAAAAGCCACTTCTGAATTTGTCTTCCTAATTTATCAACCATGACAAAAGAGTCATCAATTTGTTGCTTTGTTATTCCGTCTATGTGGACTCCTGCATTAATTACTAAATTACCAAATGCATTATCTTCGAGAGTCTTGGCTAACCGTTCGGCTAATAAAATATCTTGATGCTTGCGACCATCATGTGAGCTGAAGTGAATACTATTTTCCTGACCCAGTTGGTAATCAAATGTTACAATGCCACCCACATGGGGAATCTCACCACCAGTTACATTAACTAACAAATCGCGATTTAATAAGATACACTCGGCAAATAGCGTAAAACTAGTAGTAACTTGAAAAGTCTTTCTCATTGATCTTCACCATCCCACCGATTAGCAAAATTAGTTTCAATTTCTAAACTATCTAAGACTTTCATTGATTGGTGATCAATTATATCTTGTATCGATTGTGGATGGTTATAGAAAGCAGGCATTGGCGGAATAATATGAACACCTAAACGAGCTAATTTAGTCAAATTTTCAAGATGAATCACTGATAATGGTGTCTCACGAGGAACAATAATTAATTTTCGTTGTTCCTTAAGTGCCACACTCGCACTACGCATAATAAGATCTTCATCAAATCCAATTGCAATTCCAGCTACTGTCTTCATACTAGCTGGAACAATCACCATCTCATCAGTACGAAACGAACCACTTGATATTTTGGCCCCTAAATTATGGTTACTATAATAATGATCCGCCATTTTTTTAACTTCATTAAGAGAATAATTGGTTTCCAGTTCAATATTTTTCTTAGCCCACTCACTTATTATTAAGTGCGTCTCTATTCCATCAATTGCCTGCAATTTTTTCAAAAGATCGATTCCATAAATTGAGCCAGATGCGCCAGAAATTGCAATTATAATTCTCTTCATAAAACCCATCTCCAATCTACTTCAAATATTTCTGCCAATCAGCTATTTTCTTAAATTTAGCGCGCTGAAATTGATCTTTCATATCATAAGGAACAGTCCCATCAATTACTGTTTTACTAGACATTCCTTTAAAGCGAATCGTCGGATCGTATTGTGGCTGTTCACTTGGGTCTAATGGATGATTACGCATTCCAGGCAAAACTAGAATATCTTGATCCCCCTGAAAACGGGTGTTCATTGTCCAAACAACATCGTTCATATCAAAAATATCAACATCATCATCTACCAACCAAACCGTTTTTAATTCTTTAAAGGCTGAAAATGCTAATAGTGCAGCTTGTCGTTGGATTCCCTCATCAACTTCACTCGACTTGTGAATTTGCATAATGGACATGAGCTTCCCACCGCCTGCTGGAGGATTATAAACATTTACTACCTTATTGGGAATTGCTCGGTCAACCAAATCAAGGATTGAAGCCTCAGTTGGAATTCCAGCCATTGAAACATGTTCTTCAGATGGGCCGATGACTGACTGCATTATTGGATTATCTTTTCGATGAGTTACCGCCGTAATTTTAACAAGGTTAACTGCCGGGTTTGCTAGACCAGCATATCCGGGAAATTCCGGCATGGCAAAACCAGTATGAGTATTAAGATCCTCTTGAATAGTTTGGTTAGGCATAATGTATCCTTCAAGAACATACTCACTCCTGGCGATTGCTTGTTCATTAACAGTTAATGCACTAACCACATCAACTGGTTCCTGACGAATAGAGCCAGCAATGTCCAATTCATTGTAACCAAGAGGCGTTGTCGGTGGCTCAAAAGTTGCACCAATTAAAATTGCCGGATCTAATCCAATATTAATAGTAATTGGCATTGGCTTATTATGTTGACTATATTCTGCAAAAAATCGTCCAAGGTGGCGTCCACCAGGCATAATATACATTCCCAGCGTATCGCGGCCCTCGATACACATCCGATGAATAGTCACATCAGTCATTTGCTTATTCATACTACTGCCCTTTACTAAACCACATGTAATATACGGACCAGCATCATATTCTGTATTTGTTGGTGCTGGAATTAACTTTCGTAAATCAAAATCACTTTCAGATGCAAGGTGTACAACTTCCTGGACTGGTGATTGTTCCTTGTTAACGACTACAGGATGAATTGGTGAATTCACTGCATCCTTTAAAAAGCGTCCAAGAGTTCGATAATCATGATGAAGGATTCGCCCTACTCGCTTACGAGATGCCATTAATCCAGTTAATACACGGGTATTAGGAAAACCTTTCAAATTATTAAACATCATTGCTGGCCCTTCTTTTGTTGGCCGTTGAACCGTTCCTCCCGCACCAATGTACCGATAGACACCCGATAGTTCTGCATCTGGATCAATTTCTATATTTGTTTCATGATAGTCAGCAGCCTTATCTTTTATTTCACTTATAACTCTTCTTAAATCCCATTTATTTGTTTGTTGATTCATAATAAAAACACTTCCTTACTTCGAGTGATTGTGCTCTATTGTAAAGAAGTGTTTTTTCATCAACAATTCAAAATTAACGACTACTTATTCACTTTTGGAATTAATCAATTTTTCTAAGTCTCGCCAGAAATCAACAAGCTGTGTTTTTTTATTATCTTTTTGCCGTATAAAGTAAAGAGATGAAGTTAATGTCGGAGTAATAGGAATAAACTTCACTCCAGAATATTTTTCACCTGGATCCATTAAAATTGAGATTCCTTGATGATGCTTTACCATCTCAACAATTGATGTAATTCGTTCACTAGTAAAGATAATGTTAGGATTAAAGTTTGCATGGGTACATAAATCCAATACTGGTTGATATAACTGTGAACTCTTATCGAGCATAATAAATGGGCGATTACTTACTTCTTCAAGATTAACCTTTTCCTTTTGTATAAGCGGATCATCATCTGCAACACATAATTTGAATTGCGCTTTTCTAGTTAATAATGAGGTAAATTGCTCATGATCTTCATTTTTCTCCAAGCAACGATAAAAAACTATGTCCACTTTTTGATCTTCAAGCATGGTTAAAATTTTATTACTTTCTACTTCAAGTATTTAAGGTTAACTTGAGGATGTTGGTCCATATATTCGGTTATTTTTTTGAATAATGGCGAAGATGAGAATGTGGGAATAACAGCCATTTTTATTAACGATTTATTATGCTGACGATAGCGTTCCAAAGTTAGCCATAGTTTCTCTTCCTGGACCAACATTCCTTTTACATTATCTAAAATTGCCTTTCCGGTTTCTGACAACTTTACATGTCTATTATCACGAATAAATAACGTTGTATCTAATTCTTGTTCTAATGACTTTATTTGTTTCGAAATACTGCTCTGGGTTGTATATAAATTTTCTGCCGTTTCCGAAAAACTCAATGTATCAGCTAAATCGAGAAATGTGCGGAGTTTGTTTGTTTCCATAATTTATTTACTCCCCTCTTTTTATTCCATAACGGAATGATAAACCATTATTTCGGAATTGTACAACAAAATAAGTGTGATTAAAATGACAACAACTCAATTTAATTCTTTTATCAAAAATTTGAAATGAGGCGATGTTGTGAAACTTACTCAATTTCCAATTAAATTTTTAACCAGGTACGGCTGATAATTTTGTTTCTAATGAGGTAATTGCTAGTGACTCAACAACTGGGATAGTTATTAGGAGGTAATTATAATGGCAGAACAAACATGGATGATTACAGGTACATCAAGTGGCTTTGGTAAGGCTTTAGCTACTAAACTGGCACAAGATAAAAATGTACAATTAATTGCTACGGCTCGAAAAATGAGTGATTTGAATTATTTAGATCAGTATGACCATGGCCAAATTAAAAAGATCATTGTAGACCTTTCTAAACCAAATGACATTAAAGAAGCAGCTCATGAAGCATTAGCATTCATCCCAGTAATTAATGTCTTAGTAAATAATGCCGGACTAGGCTACTTTGCAACAGTAGAAGAGAGTAGCATGGAAGACGTTCGTTATATATTTGAAGTAAATGTTTTTGGCCTGGCAGAAATGACAAGAGCACTTTTACCTCAATTTCGTAAACAATGTGGCGGAACCATCGTTAATATTTCTTCAGCTTTAGCGCTAACCACTTTACCTACAATGGGTTTTTATTCTGCAACAAAATATGCTGTTGAAGGATTAGGAGATACCCTAAGGAAAGAATTAGCACCATTAGAAATTAATGTTTTAAATGTTGAGCCAAGTGGGGCTCGAACTAATTGGTCAGGTGCTTCTTCAAAAAAGATAGTTCCGCAAATTGACAATTATTCTTCACTTAAAGAAATGGTAAACACAACTGATGAAGGAGTGCAAAATTCACCTGGTGATCCGCAATTGATTGCCCAAGCGATTATTGATGCGGTTAATAGCAACCAAGTACCCCATCATTTGCCATTAGGAGAATTTGCCTATAATGGTGGATTAGATAATCTTAATTCGCTAACTAATGAGATTAAAGCTAACCGTGACATCTCACTTTCCACCGACAATCAAAATTAAAATAACTCCACCAACTAAAAAAGTCGAGCAGACATGAATCTTAAATGATTCACCGCTCGACTTTTTAATTACAGTAATTCAGTAAAGACAACCCCAACAATTAAGACAAATAATCCAATAATCTGAACACGTTCTGCTGGGCGTTTTGGCCACCGAGCAATCCAAAGGTATCAACCAATAAGCTAATTGCAATTTGACCAAGAATCCCCAAGGTAATTGCAGAGCCATTACCGATTTGAGGTACTAGTAAGGCAGCTAAATAGATTGAAAAGCCACCAATAATACCACTTAAGAAGCCCCACCATGGAGTATGATTTTTCCTAATTAATGCTAAACGGGTAATATTTCCGCGAACTGTAACAAAGCCTAGTAAAAGAATTGTTGAAATAAGGAAAGTTAAGAATGCCGCGTGGATTGGTGAATGAAGTACCTTGCCAACATGCCCGTTAATCGCAATTTCTGAAGCATAAATCATCCCAGAAATAATTCCACCAATTTCCCAGAAAAGTTTACTACCGCTCCGCTTGGTCGTAGTAGTTTGGTGGCGTAATGATGGGACAACAACAATTAAGATAATCCCTAACAATACAAGAACTGCCCCGATAATCTTCATCGCTGTCAATGGGATTACCTGTGTACCAAACCAGCCAAGAGAATCAATTAAAATTCCAAAAATAATTTGACCAACCATTGGCAAAACGATTGCTAATACACTACCTAATTCGCCAAACATGAAAATATTAGCGGTTAAACAAATCGTAGCTAGAACACCACCAAGATAGCCCCACCATGGTAACTGACCTAGCTCACTAAAACTAATAAATGGTGAACCAGTAAATAAACCAAAAATAATTAAGAATAAAGTTCCAACTAAGAACGAAATTCCCGAAGCAAGGAATGGCTCATTAACATCTTGTCTTAATCGTGAGTTAACACTAGTTTGGACTGGTACCAAGCCACCTGCAATTAGTCCTAATGCAATTAAAAATACCATTTTTTATCATCTTCCTTTATTTGATTTCAGGTCCGCTAATAATAAAATTCAAAATCAATAGTAAAAGTGCAATTCCAATTACTTGATGAATCATATTAGCCACTTCCTTTGTGATAATTTCTGATTATTATCTTAAAGGTACTGCCAACATTTCAGAAGATGGTAAAAAGCTAAAGTAGTTTTAATTATAGGTTAATACTAAATAAAAAAAGCAGGCACTGCCGCCCGCTCATTCCTAGTTAATCATTTGTATGAACATCGTACTTACTCAGCATTTCTTCAACACCCGGTGCATCTGGATCATGTTGACCCTTGCCCTTATCAAGAGCACGCATTTGGTCCATTTCAGCAGAGTTCAATTCGAAGTCAAAGATGTCTTTGTTACTCTTAATCCGCGCTTCATGAACTGACTTAGGAAAGACAATTACACCTTCTTGATGTTCAAAGCGTAGGATAATTTGTCCAGCATCCTTACCGTACTTTTCTGCCATCTTAGTAATCACCGGTTCCTTAAATAAATCAGCATTACCTTGGCCAAGCGGTGCCCACGCTTCAAGTGCCACCCCATTTTCAGCCATGATCTTCCGGAGTTCCTTTTGTTGGAAGTATGGGTTGAACTCAACTTGGTTAACTGCTGGCATCACATCAAAGTCAGGAACAAACTTATTCCAAATCTTTGGAGTCATGTTAGAAACACCAATTGAACGAATCTTTCCTGCCTTTTGGGCTTCTTCCATTGCCTTCCAGGCTTCATCAACCTTGCCGTATGGTTGGTGGATTAAGTAAAGATCAACATAGTCTAAACCAAGCTTCTTCAATGAAAGATCAATTGCCTTCTTAGCGTCTTCATAAGCATAGTCCTGTAACCAAAGCTTTGAAGTTACCCAAACTTGGTCACGAGGAATTCCGCTATCCTTAATCGCCTTACCAACTTCTTGTTCGTTGAAGTAAGCAACCGCAGTATCGATATGCCGGTAACCAGCAGCTAGTGCATCCTTAACTGCTTTATAAGTTGAACCATCTGCTGGAATTTGGAAAGTTCCGAAACCAAATGAAGGAATTTCATTACCGTCGTTGAGTTTAAATGTTGGAATATTAGCCATCATCAATTACCTCCTAATTATTTTTCACTATCTTTTACTTGTTGCAAACTGGAGCCAAAAATTTGTTCAATTGTGACCGGATCACGATGGTCAAAGAACTGACTTTCGTTTTTATCCAAACTTGCCATCCTATTCATATCATCATCAGTCAATTCAAAGTCAAAAACATCGATATTTTCTGCCATCCGTTTTTGGTGAACGGACTTTGGAATAACCGTAATCCCGCGTTGGAGTAACCAGCGAAGAATGACTTGACCATTGCTCTTACCGTATTTAGCAGCAATTTCCGCAATCGTTTCATTCTTGAAAATATCATGCTTACCTTCCGCAAATGGTGCCCAGGCTTCCACCCGAACATCTTGGCTTTGGGCAAACTTCACTTCAGCATCTTGTTGGTACCACGGGTTAACTTCAATTTGGTTTAAAGCTGGTTTGACTGGCATCGTAAGCATTAAATCTTGAAGTTGATCAGCGTAAAAGTTAGAAACACCAATCGCGCGAATCTTACCTTCCTTTTGCGCTTCTTCTAATGCTCGCCAGGCACCCATCGTATCACCGTATGGTTGGTGAAGTAGGTACAAGTCCATGTAGTCAAGGCCTAGCTTTTGCAGTGAAGTATCAATTCCCTTTTTAGCGCGTTCGTAATTAAAATCAGAGACCCAGAGCTTTGAAGTAACAAAGATGTCGTCACGGTTAACAGAACTATTCTTGATTGCCTTGCCGACCGCTTCTTCATTTTGGTATGCGGCTGCCGTATCAATCAAGCGGTAACCAGTGTCAATTGCTTCAGTAACAGCCTTTTCTGCTTCATTAAGATCTGGTACTTGGAAAACACCAAAACCTAGCGTTGGCATTTCGACACCATTATTGAGTTTTACTGTTGGAATATTATTTGACATTGAATGAACTTCCTTTCGCTTTGTGATTGTCTATATCATAACCGCATTCTTCTTCATTGAAAATTACTTTAGCCCTATGCTAGTATACAGGTAACGTATGCTAGAAGTGAGGAACCATTATGATTGATAATTACTTACTAAAAGAATTAGTCACCTTTGCCGAAACCAAGGTCCTCGCCAAAACGGCACAAAAATTGATGGTCACTCAACCAACCGTTACCCGGGGGATGCAAAAGCTTGAAGATGAATTAGGGGTTAAATTGTTTGATCGTCAACCGAATAAGATTTCATTGACTAAGGCGGGAGAGCTAGCTGCTAAAAAGGCCCAGCTAGTCCTAGATACCAATCGACAATTTGTCAACGAAATTCGCAATTTTGCCCAAAGTCAACATGTCATCAAAATTGCTAGTGTTGCTCCGGGACCGCAAATTGTAATTGACGATAACAAACCTCAATTAGAAACTAATATTGACTTAGATCAGAAACTCTTTAATAGCAATAAAATTGAACCAGCACTACAAAGTCACCAGTATTCACTTATTATCACTAATCGGGAAATCCAAACTGACCTGATCGAATCCCGCTATCTTGGTCAGGAACATCTCTTTGTCAACCTTGACCAATTCATGTACCTAGCTAACCAGCAACAGGTTACCTTCAAGGAACTAGCTGGGCTAAGTTTTGTCGTCTTAAATGAAATTGGCCCATGGAAACAGGTCATTCAAGATAACATCCCCAACGCCAAGTTTCTCTACCAAGCTGAGTATGATTCGATGCGGGAACTGACAAAATATACAAACTTTCCCTTTTTCACCACGAACATCACCGATAACGATAACACTACCTATGATACAAGCGACAGTGTCAGAATCCCCATTACTGATGATGCTGCCACGATGACCTTCTATGCGGCATACTTAAAAAGCCAGCAGAAGACAATTACTCCACTGGCTAAAAAGTTAGTTGAGATTTGGCCTAAATAGTAAATTAGGCTAGATCACTAACTTAACAAAGTTAGCCTCCCATATCAGGACAATATTGAAACTCGTTATGTGTTGAAATACTTATCTAATCTTATTCAAGGTTACGTTTTTCACTAAAAATAATATGTTGTTCACGATCACTGATCAGCCATTGATTATCTTGCTTTACTAATTGGTCAACGTAACGAATATAGCTGACATTTAATACTTTTTGACCATCTTCTTCATTCATAATCGAAGCCTGACAATAGTGGGTATCGACTGCTTCTGTATCGCTTTTAAGTTCAACCACCTGCTGCCCATTCATGTGATATGAAGAAAGTGCACCAGCCATTGCAGCACCAAACTTTTGTTGCATTTCATCACGACTGTTGATTTCCATCATTTTTTGGTCACCATTGTAAATAGTGATGTGTAAATCTGGGATAAAAAGGTTTGTTTGTGCTGAAACATCAATCTCTAAGTTAGCAAAACGGTCAATCACTTCTTTAATTGCTATTTTATTTTCCAATTCTGTTAAACTCATTCTATTTTCCTCCTTTTAGCTTAGTGTTCCTGTGGCCGGTTAATACCAAAACTTTCTCGATTACCAAACTCGGGGTTCTTTACCATCTTAATTACTAAATCAGCAATTGCATACCGTGAGACATCATGGCCACCAAACGGTTCACCCTTTTTCGTCAATTCATAATCTGCCGGTCCGTTATCTAACCAACCGGGACGAATAATCGTATAGTCTAAATCGCTATCTTCAATCGTATCAGCTGCCTTTCGGTATGGCCGTAAAATTAGATTATGATATGGATTTGGTGATTCGCCCAACCAGGAAGGAATTTCTTGGTAGATTCCCATGGTTGTGATAAAGGCCAATCGTTTAACACCGACCTGGTCCATCACTTTTACCAAATGTTTAGCAAAAGAATTCATCCTTCCTGAAAGTGCAGCAAAAACAAAATCAATCCCATCTAAGGCCGTAGCTAATTCTTGATCATTGGTTACATCTAAATTAATTGCTGTTTCTCGCGATACATCGCTGAGAATTGTGGGACTGATGTGCCGAGCAGCTAATACTAACTCAGCATCTGTATTTTTAAGTAATTCCGTTGAAACAACGCGACCGATTGAATCAGTTGCACCGATTATTAATACTTTCATTAGTTTCACTCTCCTTTTAATTTACTATCATCATTATCAAATATTGTCCTCATCTAAAAAATGGGCAATGTTTCTCACTTAATGACATAAGTAACGGTTTGCGATAAATCGTTGCTTATTTTTTACCTAGGCTGCTTAATTACCTGTGGACGACGCCAGTTAAGGACTAGCGCTAGAATGACTAGAATTAAACCAATTATCATAATCACGTGAATGCCATTAAACAAGATGGTTGTTAGCTGTGGAAGTAATTCTTGCGGCACGTTTTTTGCCGTACTAGCATCTGATAACTGATTAACCATCCGGTTCGTAATTGGTGCTTTAATTTGGCTAGCAGTTGTTAGACTTAGAACTGCACCAAAAATCGCTGACATAAAAGTCTGACCAAGAGTTCTTACTAGTAATCCCCAAGTTGTCGAGATACTAATTAAGTTTTCTTCCACGCCGTCTTGAATTGATACTTGCATTGGCGTGAACGATAACCCAACCCCTAAGCCTTCAAAACCACCACTGACAATTAACCACCAGTATGGCGCATTCTTAGTTGCCAATACTAGGGTGAATGCTGAGATTAAAACACTGGTGCTACCAACCATGATGATGCGTCGGTACGGGATGTTAATCATTAGATGAGCTGTCCACCGGGTGCCGATTAGCAACAGAATTGATGAAGCAATTTGGGTCAGTCCACCCCAAGTTGCGTTAGTGCCTAGCAAACCTTGGGCCCACATTGGCGCATAAATACTGTAACCAATAAAGAAACCATTTAATAAGAACATGATGATGTTTTGTGATTGGATTGACCAGTTTTTTAGTAGGTTAGTTGGGATCATTGCACTCATCCCTTTACGTTTTTCAATTTGGTAAAAGAGAACTGCACAAGCAAGACCAATGACTAATAAGATAACCGTTCTCAATAAGCTTGCAGCAAGTGCATCACTGGCAAAAAGCAAAATTGTTAAAGTAATAATTAACATTAGGGCACCGTGATAATCAAATGAAGTTAATGCCTTTTCAAAATCTTCATGGTAAGAATTCTGCAACATCAAAATTGTTAGAATCCCGATTGGTAAATTAATCAGCAATACCCAATGCCAAGAAAAAGCATCAACTAACCAACCACCAATTAGTGGTCCAACAACCGTCGAAAGCGTATATGATGCTGTAACCCAACCAAGCGCTCGCGCACGTTGAGCAGGATTAGGATAAATATGGGCATAAATAACAAACGGTATCGAAATCATTCCTCCGGCACCAATTCCCATAAATGCCCGCGCAATAATTAGCATCACCATGCTCGTCGAAAGCCCGCCAACAAAGGAACTAATAATAAAGATGAACATTGCAATCTGAAAAGTTCGCTTATTACCAATAATTTCTCCTAAGCGTCCCCACAGAATAGTAGTCACAGCAGTGCCAAGTAAAAAGATTGAACTAATCCAGCCAATCAGGCGAATTCCATTTAGAGAACTAGTAATAGCTGGTAACGCGGTATTAACTATTGTCGCATCCAATCCACCCATGAAATTTGCTAGTAGTAACGCAATTGTCGAAACTATAAGTTGTCGTTTTGTCATCTTCGCCCTCCTCAATACATTGATGCTTCAGACCTAGTAATTAGCCACTGATCATTTCTTTTCTGTAGTTCAACCCGTGACTGAAGTTGCCAGACATTCCGAAAACCATAAATTCGCGCATCCAATTCATTACGCATAATTACCAGTGCTCTATCTCCTTCAACACTTGCCTGAAAAAGGATCTCGTTACTATCGTAATAATGCATCCGGCCACGTTTGATTTGTTCAAGCCATTCATCACGGCTCTGCACTTTTCCAGTAATATGAACAAACTGCGCATCCGGAGCAATCACCTGTCTGAGCAGTTCTTGGTCATCATTGATCATTCCTTGAACCTGTTGGCGAACTACTTTAGCAACCTGCTGTTCTGCATTTAGTTGTTTCACCTTCATAATGTTCCCTCCCTTAAGATGTTGTTTATATTATTAGGGAGAATCAAAACTAAAAAAATGGGCAATCTTTTTCGTTCAGTAACTTATGCCACACTTTGAAAAAAAGAGTAGCAAAAAACCGCCAAGAAGCTAAACATTCTTGACGGCTAATTTTAATTAAGTTGGAGGTAAGCATTAACGCCACCTTCCATTAAGGCAACTGCTTCATTAATGACATCTTCAAGCGGCTCTTTTTTACCATTCTTAACCCACTGAATATAAACTTGTAGTCCAGTATTTTGAATAAAATTAAACAATATGCGTTTTTGCCAGTCATTCAAGCGGGTTAAAGGCTGGCGAGGTTCCCCAGGTCTTATTCATCACCTGGTTAATCATCTGCTGACGAATTCCAGCATATGCTGAATCAGCAGAGCTAATTGTAATCCGTTCATATGCCCTATCCTGAGCCGCCGAATAAGTGAAAAACGCCCGCACACTTTTAGCAAGATCACGCGGATACTGGAAATTTTCAATCTGCTGGAGGTATTCCTGAGAATAATGGGCCTGGATTTCAGCTAAAAGATCATCCAGCGTCGGATAATATCGGTAAAACGTCTTTTTATTGATCATGGCAAGTTTAGCTAACTCGGTAACTGTGATTTTTTCGTAGTCCTTCTCCACAATCAATTCTTCAAATGCTTCATAAATTGATTTAATGGTTCGCTGCACGCGTAAATCTTCATATCCTGAAATCTTCATCGACCTTACACCTCGTAACTACATATTTATCTCCGCCGCATCCGTAATATCGGATACGGATTCCCCTGATCATCAATTGGTGACCGGGAAACAACTTTAAACCCCATATGTTCATAAAAGCCTCAAGCAGCCGGATTTTGTTCATTCACCGCTAATTCATTAACATGATACTTATCAACTCCTAAGCTAAGTAATTTGGTTCCAATCCCATGACCACGTTCGCTATTGTCAATAAACAGCATTTCAAGTTTATTTCCGTTAATGCCCATCAGTCCCTTAATTTGATTATCCTGAATGGCAACTAGTAGATGTTCAACTTCACGAAAAGCTTGGGGAACATATTGTTTAATCGTTTGAATTCCCTCTTTAGTTAGAAAATAGTGAGTTGCAGTAACGGCACTTTCCCAAACGTTAACTAACTGGTCCATTTCTTGATCGGTGATGGTGGATAGTCCTTTGATTTGCATCAACTGTCTCCCTACAGAATTGTTTTGATAAATTTAGATTATCTTACCACAGCTAAAAAGCCAGCAGAACGCCTATGCTCCACTGGCTTTATGATTATCCATTAATTACTTCTTTAACAGCTTTAGGAAATGGTGTTAAAGCGGTTGATGAACCATCTTAATATGCGGTGTTGATTTGTAGATAAATGGTTCTCCATCGCTAACAAAATCAGCCCGTTCATAAAAGCCCTGCACTTGTTTCTGTGCCTCGATCTCAATTAATTTACCAGGAAAATTTTCCCGAATAACTTCCATAATTTTAGTAAGAAGCTGGCCACCGACACCTTGACCACGTACCTTATTACTAGTAACTACCCGACCAAAAGTAACGGTCTGCGCATCAATCAAAAATACTCGAGCATAGGCAACAATTTATCCATCTTGATCCTGCTTAAAAATATGGATCGCCTGTTGATCCCGGTTATCTGGATCCTGATAGATTCGTTTTTGATCGACCACAAAAACTTTGGCTCGCAATACCATGATTTGATAAAGTTCAGAAACCGTTAATTTGTTAAATGTTTTTGACGTCCACATCATTATTCATATCCTTTCTTAAAATACAGCTCCCACTTTGCCATCAACAAAGTAGGAGCAATTTTTATAAAACAAGACAAATATTTTATTTCCATTATTCTAACACGATAACTTTTCCCAAACCATGCTAGCTTTCTAAACATTCAATAACCCGACCGACCCATTAGAAGTATACTTAAACGTTTTATGTGCAACTGCAGTTAAATCTAGATATTGTTTCATCTCCGCCGATAAGAAATGGTTATACATTGGGTTAATAAAAACATACTTATCGTCATTGATAAGCTCAGATATTTTATGGCACGAATTAGCCAAATTACCTACCGTTTTCTGATTGTAAGCGATATAATATCATCGCAAATAATTTAGATAGCGAGGTTTCATAATGGCTACCCAGAATAAGCAAAATTCAAAACAACTTTTCCGGCAACAACCACATTATGGTTTACGGAAACTATCAATTGGTGTTGCTTCGGTCCTCCTAAGTACTTCCTTTTATTTAGGAGTAACCGCTCATGCTGCCACTTCTGATAATGGACTAACGAACCCGGTTACAAAAAAATCTCAATCAGAATCACCTTCTGACGCAAACGCCAGTTCAGTGGTTCTTTCTGACCCGACACCTGATGACTCATCAACTCCAACCCAAAAGGTCGTTAGTAAGCAAATTGTATTTAAATACAATAATCCAGATACCGGGAAAACCGATACAGTAGCAACTCAACAAGTCAACAGTCACTCTGGTGAAATCAAGATGGTGACTGACACAGGCGCAGATGAGTCGATCAAGTTGGCCATCCCGACGAATTGGGAATTAAGTGGCGAATATAATGGACGTTTTGCCGATCAGTTAAACTTTTCAAATAACGATCCCCTCGAAGTTTTCCTGAAGCACCAGACTAAAGACACACTGCTGAGTTCAACCAAAAATTTGACGATTACCGTTAATGGTTTACCTGACCATTACCAAAATAGCGTTTATAATTGGGACTTTTCTAACAATCAACAATCACTGGTTGGTAGTGGTCACCAATTAGTGTTGCCAATTGAAATAGAAGTTACGAAATCGATTGACCTAGTTACTAACGAAATTTATTATAGCTCACCTGCATACATTATCGACGGTTATAAACTTCTTTATAGTGCTGGATCACCCGGACTAACAGGACTTCCGGTGGAAATTCCGTGGGGATATGTGGCAACCATCAGCACTTCCTCCAGCGATGTTACCCATAATTATTCTGATGCAGGATTATTTGCGATTAAAGGAACTCTAGTTACACTCGTAAACGTTGGTCAATATGACTTTTTAGACTATCAATTCGATTCTCAAAAATTAACTGATTATGCGAAAGCGATGAATAGTTTTCTTAACGGGGGCCTTGATAATGAGCCTAAATCAAACGTTATTTTTATTGGCTTACAAGGTTACCAAGATGGTAACTCGGTAAACCCGCTTGATCAGTTTGTTGATGAAAATCTGACCATTAACGTTAAACCGATTGAATTAACTAAAGATTACTACTTTGTTGATCAAGATGGAAAACCAGTCGGTAATAGCACACCACAATCATTTAAAGGAACAATGGATTCAACGGTTACCGTACACCCTAAGCTTCCTGCTGGCTGGGAATTAGTGGATCCAGCACAAGCTAATTTGGATTATTCATTTAGTTTTCCATATGAATTGTCTAATAAAAAAGATGATTCCACTGGACTCAAACTTCATAAGACGGTTTTAAATTCTGAGCCGCTTTTGATTCAAATTCGTCACAAGATTACGCAAAGCACTGAGGTGGCAACAATAACGCGGCCGATTACTGTTCATTCGCCAAATGGAACAATCATTGATGCAACCCAAACTCTGACCCTCTCTCGACCAGTCAATATTGACGAAGTTATTAATAAGCCGACTTCCAAAGGATCTTGGTCCACAGGTAGTTTTACTCAATATGATGCTCCGGTTATTCCTGGCTACACTGCAACTCGGAATGCTCCTGCAACTAGTGTCAATATTAATAGTAATTTCAATCCGATTGAAATTTCATACTTACCTAATACGCAGGCCGGGAAAATTTCTTACATTGATAACGGTCAGGAAGTTGGATCAACACCCCTCTTCGGTAAAACAGATGAACTTGTTTCAATTAATCCTGTGATTCCAGATGGTTACACCATTCTTCCTGGCCAAACTATACCAACCAGTATTCAAGCGACTGCTTCTGGTATCCCGACAGTGGTGATCCAGGTTCAACACCCTACTCCTGCTGCAACCGACCACTTAGCAGCAGATTCTAAAGTGCCGGAAACCACATCAGTTGTTATTAACCCAACGACTTCAAATGCCACTCAACCTACTATGCAAAACGATAAAAATGCCGTTGCTACTAAGTTAACAACGGCACCATCAAATCGTCATCAATCGCAATTACCTCAAACCGGTACGAATGATCATCAGGTTGTCATTGGTCTTGCACTTGCTGGTTTAGCTAGTGTTCTCGGCCTAACTGGTATCCTGAGAAGAAAAGATAATTAGCAACAATATGTAACTAAACAAATTAACAGAGTTAGATCAAACTTTTGCTTGATTCTAACTCTGTTTTAATTTTTGTGGTAAAAATGTGGTAAAAAATAGTGAAATGAATAAAACGGGGTTTATGCGCATATTGCATAACCCCCATTTTATCAACGTTTACTTATCGTCAACTTCTTCATCCGTCTTCAAAACGGCCATGAAGGCCTCTTGTGGAATATCCACTTTACCTACAGCCTTCATCCGCTTTTTACCACGTTTTTGCTTGTCCAATAGCTTGGCGCGCCGATCCGGATCACCAGTGTGAATCCGTGCGGTAACATCCTTCCGATAGGCTTTAATGTTTGTCCGCGCAATAATCTTAGAACCAATGGCAGCCTGAATTGGAATTTCAAAGTTTTGTCGCGGAATGATATTCTTTAGTTTGGATGCAATCTCTCGACCACGTTCCGCTGCAAAATCACGGTGTGTAATGAAGCTCAGCGCATCCACCTTGTCGCCATTCAAAAGAATATCGATCTTTACCAAATCAGAAACGCGATAATCATCAATCTCATAATCAAGTGAGGCGTAACCACGAGTGCTAGATTTGAGCTTATCAAAGAAATCAAAGATAATTTCTGCTAACGGAATATGGTAGATCACATTTACTCGAGTATCACTCAAGTATTCCATCGTATCAAACTGCCCCCGCTTACGTTGACACAATTCCATTACCGCACCAACATAATCATTTGGTACCATGATAGATGCCTTCACAAATGGTTCTTTAATATCCTTGATTTCCGTTACATCCGGCATGTCCGCTGGATTTTCAACTTCCTTCATTGAACCATCATGCATATCGACATGATAAGTTACCGATGGCGCCGTAGTAATCAGATCAAGATCAAATTCCCGTTCCAAACGTTCTTGAATGACATCCATGTGCAATAAACCAAGGAAGCCGCACCGGAATCCAAACCCTAACGCTTGTGAAGATTCGGGTTCAAAAGTTAAGGCGGCATCGTTCAATTGTAGTTTTTCAAGTGCATCACGCAAATCGTTAAACTTCGCATTGTCAGTTGGGTATAAACCGGCGTAAACCATTGGCGTCATTTGCCGATAACCGGATAACGGTTTCTCGGTTGGATTCGTAGCACTCGTTACCGTATCACCAACTCGCGTATCCTTGATGTCCTTGATGGCCGCAGTAATGTAGCCAACATCACCAGCCATTAAAACATCTCGTTCCAGTGGTTTAGGCGAGTTAATCCCGACTTCAGCCACTTCGTATTCAGTACCACTATTCATTAAACGAATGCGGTCACCCTTCTTGACCGTTCCTTCAAATACCCGAACACTGAGAACAACCCCACGGTAATCATCATACTTAGAATCAAAAATCAAGGCCTTCAGTGGAGCTGTTAAATCTCCTGTCGGTGCAGGAACATCTTTAACAATCTTTTCGAGTACTTCGTCAACACCAAGCCCCGTCTTAGCACTAATGTCAACAGCATCATCTGTATCTAAACCGATCTCGTCTTCTATTTGTTGTTTGGTGCCTGCGGCATCCGCTGATGGTAGATCAATCTTATTAATGACCGGCAAAATTGCTAAGTCGTTATCAAGAGCCAGGTAAACATTCGCCAACGTTTGCGCTTCGACCCCTTGGGTTGCATCAACAACCAAAACCGCACCTTCACAAGCCGCTAATGAACGCGAAACTTCGTATGAAAAGTCCACGTGACCAGGAGTATCAATTAAATGGAAAATATAGTCCTGACCATCCTTAGCATGGTAGGTTAACGCCACAGCGTTCAGCTTGATCGTAATCCCCCGTTCGCGTTCAAGTGGCATATCGTCCAGAATTTGGTTCTTCATTTCCCGCTTAGAAATTGAATCCGTCATTTCCAAAATGCGGTCAGCTAACGTTGATTTCCCATGATCAATGTGGGCAACAATGGAGAAATTTCGAATTCGCTTTTGCCGTTCCTTCATTTCATCTAAGTTCATTTTGTCACTACTCGCTTTCTACATGCATACTATCAATAATTATAGCAAAAATCCCGTTGAACACAAAGAAGACCCGGGTTTCACCACTCGGGTCTTCTTAATCAGAATTCACTATTTTTCATCAAAGGCATCTTTAAGTTTATCAAAGAAACCATTCTTTACACCTTTCACATCTTCACCAGAAGCAGCAGCAAAAGCCATCATTGCTTCTCGTTGACGCTTATTCAGGTTCTTCGGCGTCTTAACGTGAATCCGGACGTGTTCATCACCATTACCTTTACCGTTCAGGTGCGGAACCCCCTGACCTCGTAATCTGAAGTTGGTTTCAGATTGCGTCCCAGCTGGGATCTTCAGATCAACATTACCATGAACCGTCTTCACTTTAATCTTGTCACCCAAGGCAGCTTGGGAGAACGAAATATCGCGGTCAACAAAGATGTTTGAACCATCACGTTTGAATTCTCGACTCGGCGTGACCCGGAAAACAATGTATAAGTCACCATATGGTCCACCGTTAGTTCCCGCTTCACCTTGACCTTGCAAGCGCATTTGTTGACCATCATCAACCCCTGCAGGAACCTTAACTTTCAATGCATGCCGTTCAGCAACGTGACCAGTTCCATGACACTTTGTACATTGATCTTCCGGCTTGATTTCCTTGCCTGTACCGTGACAAACTGGACAAGTTTCTTGGGATTGCATCATTCCCATCATGGTTTGCCGTTGCCGAAGAATGTATCCCCGACCCTGACACTCATGACAGGTGACTGGTGACTTGCCAGGCTTAGCTCCGGAACCATGACAAACGTCACATTGAGCCTCACGATGATACTTAATTTCGGTTTCCTTACCATTAATTGCGTCCATAAATTCAAGGGTCATGGTATATTGTAAATCGCGTCCTTGCTGAGGTGCAGTTGGGTCACGCCGTGCACGACCACCACCGAAAATGTCACCAAAGATATCACTAAAGTCGCCAAAGCCTTGTGCACCGCCGAATCCCTGGCCGCCAAAGCCACCAAAACCTTGACCACCAGCAGCATTGGGCCCAGCAGATCCAAATTGATCATATTGTGCCCGCTTTTGCGGATCCGTCAATACTTCGTGGGCTTCATTGATCTTCTTGAACTTTTCTTCAGCTCCCGGTGCATGGTTAACGTCCGGGTGGTACTTTGCAGCTAATTTACGGTATGCACGATTGATCTCTTGTTCCGAGGCGTCTTTTTTTACCCCTAAAATATCGTAATAACTTTCTTCAGCCATCAATCTTCCCTCATTCTTTAATAATTGTGGTTAGTATACCATAAGTAAAAGCCAAAGTCCGGTCACCCGGCCTTTGGCTTTTTCATGGCCGACAATTACTTCTTGTCGTCAGGATCAACTTCTTGGAAGTCGCCATCAACGGTGTTGCCATCGTTGCCCTTCTTATCGTCATTATTTGAAGCACCGCTAGTTGGGTTACCTTGTGCACCACCGTTTTGTTGTTGTGCTTGTTGGTAAAGCTTAACGGTTAAGTCTTGAACGATCTTATTCAAATCATCCTTCTTGGACTTCATTTCTTCAATGTTGTTATCGTCCTTTGCCTTTTGCAAAGCAGACCTAGCATCTTCAGCCTTCTTGATTTCGTCTTCAGAAACCTTACCCTTAAGTTCCTTCAGCGTCTTATCAGTTTGGAAGAGCAATTGATCAGTTTCATTCCGTACATCGGCTTCTTCCTTCTTCTTCTTATCGGCATCTGCATGCTCTTCGGCATCCTTCTTCATCCGTTCGATTTCTTCATCTGAAAGACCTGAACTGGACTTGATCGTAATTTTTTGCTTCTTGTGGGTTCCTTGATCTTCAGCAGAAACATTTACAATCCCGTTCTTATCAATATCAAAGGTAACCTTGATTTGAGGAACCCCACGTGGTGCAGGCGGAATGTCCGTTAGTTGGAAGTTACCAAGCGTCTTGTTATCGGCGGCCATTGGACGTTCACCTTGGAGTACGTGAATATCAACAGCTGGTTGGTTATCTGCTGCGGTTGAGAAGACTTGACTCTTGGAAGTTGGAATCGTCGTGTTCCGATCAATCAACTTCGTGAAGACGCCACCCATGGTTTCAATCCCTAAGGAAAGTGGGGTAACATCCAAAAGAACAACGTCCTTAACGTCACCAGTTAAAACCCCACCTTGAATAGCGGCACCCAAAGCAACGGCTTCGTCAGGGTTAATTGAGTGGTTTGGTTCCTTACCAGTTAATTCCTTAACCATTTCTTGGACAGCAGGAATCCGGGTGGAACCACCGTTTAAGATAACTTGGTCAATATCACTAAATGATAATCCAGCATCTTTCAAGGCATTCATAACTGGTTGCTTAGTCTTTTCAACTAAGTCATTAGTTAATTGATTGAATTGTGCTCGGGTCAGAGTCTTTTCCAAGTGCAGTGGACCATTTTCACCAGAAGTGATGAATGGTAAGCTAATTTGGGCTTCTTGAACACCAGAAAGATCCTTCTTAGCCTTTTCGGCAGCATCCTTCAATCGTTGGAGTGCCATCTTGTCTTGTGAAAGGTCAATTCCATGTTCTTGTTTGAAACCATCGATTAACCAGTCCATGATCTTTTGGTCAAAGTCGTCACCACCAAGGTGAGTATCACCATTTGTGGAGAGAACTTGGAAGACCCCATCACCTAATTCAAGAATGGAAACATCGAAGGTCCCACCACCAAGGTCATAAACCAGAATCTTTTCATCCTTGTCTTCTTTGTCTAGACCATAAGCTAATGATGAAGCAGTTGGTTCGTTAATAATCCGCTTAACATCTAAACCAGCAATCTTACCAGCATCCTTCGTAGCTTGCCGTTGGGCGTCATTGAAGTAAGCTGGAACAGTGATGACCGCCTTATCAACTGTATCACCAATATAGTCTTCAGCGTACTTCTTCAAATATTGAAGAATCATTGCTGAAATTTCTTGTGGAGTATACTTTTTACCTTCAATATCAACTGTGTAGTCCTTTTCACCCATGTGGCTCTTAATTGACTTCACAGTATTTGGATTTGTAATTGCTTGTCGCTTAGCCACTTCTCCGACTTGGGTTTCACCATTCTTAAATGAAACAACTGATGGAGTAGTCCGGCCACCTTCAGGGTTAGTAATAATCTTTGGTTGATTACCTTCCATAACGGCAACCGCGGAGTTGGTAGTCCCTAAGTCGATACCAATAATCTTGTTACTTGCCATAATTATCCCTCTTTTTTATTAACTAATTTCCATTATTGAGCTACAACAACCATTGCTGGGCGTAAAACCCGGTCCTTCAGAACATAACCAGCCTGGAGAACTTGAACAACGGTGTCAGCTTTTTGATCACCACTTGCTGCGACCGTTTGGACCGCCTGCTGAGTGTTCGGATCAAACTGCTTTCCTAATGCATCAACTTCTTTGATGTCATGATCAGCTAACGCTTTCTCTAAATGATCATGGACCATTTGGATACCCTTCTTCAACTGCTGACCATTTTCATCAGAAACGTCAATGGCTAATGCTCGCTTTAAGTTGTCGAGCACTGGTAAAATACTGGTTGCCAAATCTTGTCCATCGTATTTTGCCATTTGACTTCGTTCTTTTTCAAAACGTTTGGTCATATTCTGGATTTCAGCTTCAGCCCGTAAAAATTGATTGTCCTTTTCTTCAAGCTGGTTTTTAAGATCAGCAACCTGTTTCTTTAATTCATCAGTAGCTGAAGGAGTTTGATTCTTTTTTACTGATGAAGCTTTTTGAGTTTGCTCAGCAGTCTTTTTTTCTTTCGCTGAACTACGTTCGTTTGCCTTTTCTTGCTTGGCCATTTAATCCCTCCTAAGAACCATAATAATGATGATAATAGTTAAGCAACCGCTTAGCTAGTTCCTTTCGAAATGCATCCACGATTCCAATCGTTCGTGAATATGGCATGGCGGTTGGCCCCAATACAGCAATCATTCCTTCACCGTATTGATCAACATTATACTTAGCAGTAATTAACGAGTAGTTATTTAAAACATCACTATTCGCAATCTCATTACCAATTTTGACAGTAATCCCAGATCCCTCACTATCCGAATCAATAATGCGTGAAATCCGGTCATTTGTGTCTAACAGTTCATACAATGCCTTCATTTCACTAGGGCTTTGCTTACCAGCAATTCCCATTAAATTAAGTCGACCACCAACAAAGAAGCGTTCACGTTCCGCCTGGGAAATAATGTTGTCGAAAATATCCAAAAAGCCTTCCGGACTTTCTAAATAGTGATGAACCTGAATCGGCAAGTCAGTCTGCAGTCGTCGAACAACTTCAACTAAAGTCTTGCCGGTCAGTTGATCATTAATCATCCGGACAACTGCCTCTAGTGCATCGGTATCCATATCCCGTGGAATACGGAAAGTTTGGTTTTCAACGTCACCAGTATCTGTGATCAAGATTCCCATAACCTTTTGATTACCTAATGGCACCAAACGAAACCCACTCAAACGGGCATCCTTTGGTTCCGGCTTAATTGTAAATGCAGTTAATGAAGTCAACTGTGATAAAATATCAGCAGAGTGCGAAATGATCTCGTCAAGTTTGGCAAAGTTCGTACCTAGCGAATTCTGAATAACTACTAAATCGTTATCAGAAACACTATCTGGATCAAGTAAATGGTCGACATAATATCGATAGCCCTTTTTTGAAGGAATCCGGCCCGAAGAAGAATGTTCTTTCGTAACCATTCCCTCATGCTCCAAATAAGCCATTTCATTACGAATCGTTGCTGAACTGACTTTCATTGGTAATTGACCAACGAGCACTTTGGAGCCTACAGGCTGCCCAGTGTCCGTATACTGTCGAACAATTGCTTTTAAGATTGCTTCTTGACGCTGTGTTAGCATTTTGATCACTTCCTTTTAGCACTCTTCATGGCTGAGTGCTAGACACACTTTATAATATACCAACCATCTTTCTAAAAGTCAAGAATAGTCAAACATTTTCTAGGAGAAGTAAAGTCAGAACGTCATAACTATATTCAACCAAAAAATACCCATGAAGCAATGGTATTAATTCAAAAATTATTTAATGAGTATCGTCACGCCCCATTAACCGATGTTTTGCTAAACTACCACAATGATTTTGTCCACCGGTTACGATCCGATATTCACGATGCCGCAGTTCGAGAAGGTGACCGTGAACAACTCCATAGCTTAGAGCAAATGATTCACGCGATGGAAACCTGGACAAGAATTCGGCTTAGCAACCAACCCTTTAATGGTAAAATGAAAAACTTTCACCTGGTTGTCAGTCAACATCCGCACTTTAAACGCCGCGTTCACAAAATTAATGGTTCAAGCAGTCACCGTGCTAGCCGCCATTAATTTTCAAATTCGTACAGGGAGAATACCATGACAACTATTTTTATCGTTGAAGATCATCAGCCACTAATCCAACAAATTAAAAACGCATTGCAGAGATGGCAATACCAAGTAAACACTGTTCATAATTGGCAAAACGTCGCCAATGAAATTCATGACACTAAACCGGATCTAATTCTTTTTGATATAACTTTGCCAACTTTTGATGGTTATTACTGGATTCACGAAGTCCGTAAACAAACCAACGCTCCAATCATTGTCATTTCAGCAGGAGATATCGACCAAAATATTATGCATTCGATTGCAACGGGTGCCGATGACTACATTATGAAGCCCTTTTCAATGGCAGTCTTATTAGCAAAAATTCAAGCGCAATTACGCCGATTCAAAGACAATAATGCTCTTAGTGAAAACTTAACTTGGGAAGAAAACCAATTTAATCCACTTACTAATGTGTTAAGTAATCCGTCAGGACAGATTAAATTATCACCTACCGAGGGAGCCATGATGACAGTTCTTATTAACCATCTAGGGCAGACAGTTAGTAAAGATCAATTACTGGAGTGGCTGTGGCAAGGCGGTAAATTCTTAAATCAAAATACATTAAGCGTCAATATCAGCCGTCTTCGAGCCAAGTTAACAACCATTGATCTGGCAGATACATTACGAACTGATCGCGGCCTCGGCTATCGTTTGGTGAAAGTCAATGAAAAATAACTATTTCATTAGGCAAATTCTGCCAACCGTAATTGTTTATCTCATCGTAATCAGCTTAGCCTTTCTATTAAGTTTGCTATACCACCTCAGATTCAGCTTAGCAATTGATTTGGTACGATTTTCTTGTCCGTTCTTAATCATTTATCTAATCAGTAGTTTTACTTATACTCGACACCGAGTACAGCTTCTCCAACAAAACCAACCGTTTTCGCCGAAAACACCAGTTGAATATCAACTAACGGTTAACTACCAAACACTAAACAAGGCAACTCAACTTCAAATCCATCAATTACGTCATGATGAGCAAGAACAATTAGACCATCTTGAACTCTACGCCCATGAAATGAAAAATTCGCTTGCAGCCTTGCAATCACAAGCAGAAGATCACAATCAACTAGATCGTGCTTTTGTTTTGTCGACAGTCCATGAAACAAACTATTACTTAGATTTAATCTTAAATGAAGATCGCCTATCAATGGGAAACAACGATTTTAAATTTGAATGGATTAATTTATTTAAGTTGGTTAATGAGACCTTGAAACAGAACGCTAGTATCTTTATCAACCACCAATTGACCCCAGAAACTCGCAACCTAGAAAACGTCCAAGTGTTAACTGACCGGAAATGGTTACGTTTCTGTCTCAGACAGCTCTTTTCAAACGCCATCAAATACTCCACTCCTGGTCAAAAAATTGAAATTGTGTGGCAAAAAAATGCCATTCTGATTAAAGATTTTGGATCAGGTATTGCCAAACATGATCTACCAAGGATCTATGAAAATGGTTTTACCGGAGAAAACGGTCATCGAACTAGTCACTCGACCGGCATGGGACTCTATCTAGTCAAAGAAGTTACCAAAAAATTAAATTTTTCAGTTCAAATTGCCTCCCAACCGGATCAGGGAACCACCGCACAACTCATTTTTTCTCCCAATTACATTAATGTCTACCATCATTAAAAAGACATCTTGATTAAAGCATTTTTACTTTAATCAAGATGCCTTTTTCTTACAAAACTGTAAGGTTGATTAATAGACTGTAAGTATTAATTATACAACTTTCTTTCTATAATTAAGATAATCAAATGAATGAAAGGACCATCGTTATGACACTCTTACAACTCCATCATGTTCAACGAACTTATCAACCAAATTCATCCCATCCGGTTCAGGCACTCAAAGATATTAGCTTTGACGTTCAGCTAGGTGAGTATATCGCAATTATGGGAGAATCTGGAGCGGGGAAAAGTACTTTACTTAATATTATTGCTACTCTAGAAAAGGCCTCTAGCGGTGAAGTAATTTTAAATCAGCAAAACCTAAGTCAGTTAACGGCTGATGAAGCCGCACATTTTCGCAGAGAGCACCTTGGCTTTATCTTCCAACATTTTAATTTATTAGACAGTTTATCTAATCGCGATAATATATACCTTCCCTTGGTATTAGCATCCCAGCCATTAAAACTAATGCAAGAACGAATCGTTCCGTTAATTCAATCATTACATATTAAGGAAATTATCGATCGTTATCCAAATGATATTTCCGGTGGTCAGCAACAACGAATTGCCATTGCAAGAGCATTAATTACTCACCCTAATCTGATTTTAGCTGATGAGCCTACTGGCGCACTTGACTCGAATACTAGTCAGGAAATTTTAGCATTATTTGATCATATCAATAAAAAAGGACAAACCATTCTCATGGTCACGCATAGTGCCGCTGCAGCAAGTCATGCTAAACGAACTATTTTTATTAAGGACGGACGGATCTACCACGAACTTTACCGTGGTAGTGATTCTTATTCTGCCTATCAACAAAAAATTAGTAATACCATGATGGTCATGACAAATGGTGGTGAATAAACATGTTGTTTATAAAATTAATTAATTCCAGCATGAAGCGTAATCGGCAAATCTACGCACCATATCTAACGGCCTCCAGTATACTCGTATCCATTAACTATATCTTTTTAGCTATTGCTGCCAACAATAGTTTAAAACATCTAAACACTGGTGCGGCCACCACCGCACTACTAAAACTAGGAGCCGAATTTATTCTTTTTGTCACGATCGCATTTTTAATCTACGTTAATCGATTCTTATGGCAGCAACGGCATCAAGAAATGGGACTCTACAGTATGCTCGGCATGACAAAGAGTAATCTGCAACGATTAATCATAATTGAAAAAGGTTACTTATTGGCAGGTAGTTTATTAACTGGCCTCATCATTGGTATCATTTTTGAAAAACTAGCCTTTCTGAGTTTGAGTTACCTACTGCAAATTGACCATCTTACACAGCCCTGGGTAGTACCAAGTGCCATCTGGCAAACAATGCTTATTTTTTGTGGTTATTTCGCCATTTTAGTACTAATTGACTTAATCAAAGTTAAGCACTTCACACCAACAAAATTGTGGCAAGAAACCACTGATCTAAGCAAACACCAAGGCCGAATGTTTGAAATCGGTGGTATGATTGGCTTTTTATGCTTGGGTTATGCTTATTATTTAACCGTCACAATCAAGCCCAAAATTTCCGCAATTTCAACTTTCATGCTCGCTGTACTGTTTTTAGTAATTGGTTCTTATCTCGTCTTTATTGCTGGCAGTATAATCCTCCTCCGTTGCTTACAAAATCGACGGCATTTTTACTATCAACCACGTCACTTTATTGCAATTTCAGGGATGTTACAACGTATGAAGCAAAATGGTGCTAGTTTGGCAACCATTTGTCTCCTATGTTCATCAATACTAGTAATTCTTTTTACCTCAGTGACGCTCTACGCTGGCATTAGTAGTACGGTCAAATCATATGCTCCTCGAGATATCGTGATGACTACCACCCAACCACTCAATCACCAACAGCAATTAATCATCAAGAAAACTGCTCAACATCACCACGCGGAAATAAAAAAACCATTATCATTTCAAATGACAATCCCGCAATACGGCTATTGGAAAAATCGCCACTTTTACAGTCAGGGAAACATTGATCGCATGACTTCACAAACCACAAGTTCTGTAATTTTCATTAATACCAAAACTTATAACAAAATCACGGGACAGCACATTCTGCTCAATAATCGCCAAGCCTTGACCTATGCTTCAGCAACCAAGCATCAAGGAAAAATTAAGCTGTATGGACAATCATATCAAGCTGAACGATTAAAGTCTTTCTCATCATACTTCAATCCAGACCGTTCAATTTATTTACCAACATTTATTGTGGTTAACAAGCTTCCCACAAAATTACCAAAAACCACTGTAACTAGTTTTAATTATGAAATCGCTAAATCAAAAAAGGACCATCTAAAATTTGAAACAGCATTACAAAACCAACTCAACTTGCAAAATAGTAATTTCACTGGACAACAGACCATCAAATCGTTAATCACGAGTCTCTATGGCGGCTTAGTATTTATTGGAATTCTAATTAGTCTTGCTTTAGCAATTACCACCACCGTTGTAATCTATTTCAAACAAATTTCTGAAGGCTATGCTGATCATGACCGCTTCAGAACAATGCAACAAGTGGGGTTAACCGAACACGAAACTGTGAAAAGTATTCATAGTCAAGTGTTAATGGTTTTCTTATTGCCTGTCATTGGTGCCCTAATCAATTTTGCTTTTGCAATTCCGGCTATTCACCAAATTATGATCCAATTAAATTTCTATAATTCTTCCTTGATGGTGGTTATTGGTATCATGATTTCCGTTATTCTACTAAGCTTTTATTTAATTATATATGGGTTAACAACTCGGGTCTATCGATCTATTGTTGGACAATAACTCTTCAAAAAAGGGTCGTGAGCAAATGCTCACGACCCTTAATAATATTAATGTGAATGCCGATTCTTTAAAGCCTTTTCGGCTTCTTCATAATCATCAAAATGATGTTTAGTTTTACCAATAATTTGGTAATCTTCATGTCCTTTCCCCGCAATGATAATGGCATCACCAGGCTTAGCATGGTTCACTGCATACTGAATAGCTTCACGACGGTTAAAAATAACCGTTGCTTGGTCAGAATCAATCCCAGCTAACATATCATCCATAATCTTGTGCGGATCTTCAGTTCGTGGATTATCCTCAGTCAGGATGGCATGAGTACTATTATCAACCGCAATTTTTGCCATCTGTGGACGCTTCTGTGCATCTCGGTCACCACCGCAACCGACAATACAATACGTATCCTGTTCCGCAAAATCATTGAGTGTTTCTAAGACATTCAATAAACCATCAGGAGTATGGGCATAATCGACAATTACACTCACCCCAGTATCCGATGGCACTAATTGGAATCGACCTTTAACACCCTTAACACGACTTAATGAATCAACAATTTCGTCAACACTTGCGCCAGCTGCATAAGCAGCACCTACAGCTGCCAAACTATTATAAACATTGAATTCACCAATTAAATGAGTCTTAACATGTTTGACTTCATCAAAAACATGTAAATCAAATTCGGTCCCATGAATTGTAATCTTAATACGATCAGCATAGATATCCGCTTGATGTTTGATTCCGTACGTCAAAATATTGCTTGTTGTGTAATCAATAAATTCTCGACCCACTGGATCATCAATATTCATCACTGCAGTTTTACCAGTAAACGTGTTGCCCATTTGAGCAAATAACAAGCTCTTAGCTAACTTGTATTGACTCATCGTCTTATGGTATGCCAAGTGATCTTCTGTAAAGTTAGTGAACACACAGATATCGTAATTAATTCCCCAGACACGCCCCTGAACTAATGCAATTGACGAAACCTCCATTGAAACAGTTTTAACATTAGCATCACGCATTTCTGCCAGAGTTTTCTGGTTTGTCAAAACATCAGGAGTCGTATTGGTCGTTGGATAGACTTGATCGTTGACCTTGCGATACAGGGTCCCAATTAATCCAGTCCCTTCACCTAAGTCATGAAAGACTTCTTCAATTAAATGTGTCACCGTGGTCTTACCATTAGTCCCGGTTACCCCAATCATATTCATTGATTGACTCGGTGATCCATAAAATTTGTCCGCTAAAAAGGCCATTGCCCGATGCGTATCCTTAACGTAAACCACCGGAACAGTTGTCTCAACCGGCTCTTGAGCAATGATCATTTGGGCACCTTTGGCAATTGCCTGCGGAATAAATTGATGACCGTCAACATTGGCCCCGACAATGGCAATAAACACGGCCCCCGGAACAACTTGACGCGTATCTTGGGTTACCGTGGTAACCTTAAAGTCAGTAAATTCACTTTGAGATAATCGTTTATATTTAATTGCTTGAATTAAATCACTTGCTAACACAGCTGCTCTTCCTTCCTCAATGGGTTATTTAATTAATCTAGAGCTGCCAATAATTGTACAACCCTGTTCTGTAACTCGGTAGGTCGACCGAACACGGAATGGAATCTCCGCGTTCATTGCAATTTTGACTGCTCGTGGATGAACAACCTTCGCCCCATTTTCCGCCATTCGGACCATTTCAGTGTACGTCAAAAAGGGAATTACCTGTGCACTGGGATCTTGCTTGGGATCTTTGTTCATTACCCCATTAACATCCGTAAAAATATCAACAAAACAAGCATTCAAGGCTGCCCCAATGGCCGTTGCTGATGTGTCTGAACCACCACGGCCTAACGTGGTAACATGCCCATCGGTCGTGACTCCTTGAAAACCAGCCACAATTACAACATCCACCGTTTGAAAAGCCGTGAGAATGGCCGTTGGATCAACATGATCAACTCGCGCGCTTTGGTAATCATAATTGGTTATGACCCCTGCTTGCGCTCCGGTCAAACCAACAACCTTCATTTTTCTTTGACGAGCTTGATTAACCATAACCGACATTGAGATCAATTCACCAGTTGCCATTAGCTGGTCCAACTCTTGGGCGGTTAGTTGGGTTTGATGATTTTGACTAACTAAATTCAATAGCGAATCAGTCGCATATGGATCACCCTTACGACCCATTGCCGAAACAACCATCACAACTTGATATCCTTGATCAACAGCAGCCTGAACATGGTCCAGTGCTAAATCTCGCACAGAATGGTTTTGCACAGAGGTTCCACCAAACTTTTGCACAATAATTTTTCCCATTTTCCGTCCTCAATTTAATCCATTCAAATTAGAATGGAAACTTAAAACTAGAATCTGCATTGACAATGTATTGTTGATACCAGGTCATAAACGTCAAAATCGTCCAAATCTTCCGTGAATTATCACGAACTCCCTTGCGGTGATCTTCCAATAATTGTAAGAAGTATTGCTTATTAAAGAACTTGTCCGTTGGCGAATCAATAATTGTTTGACGTGCCCAATCATACATCTCATCCTTTAACCAGAACCGAATTGGCACTGGGAAGCCCAGCTTCTTCCGGTGGAGCACGTGACCAGGAATAACATCTTCCACTGCTTTACGCAAGATCTGCTTAGTGGTTCCATCCTTGATCCGTAAATGACTTGGAATTTGTGAAGCCACCGCAAAGACTTCTTTATCTAGAAATGGCGTCCGTAATTCAAGACTATGCGCCAAGGAAGTTCGATCGGCATTCCGAAGCAAATCACCATTTAACCAGGCATGAATATCAATGAATTGCATCTTTGTAATTGGATCATACTGTTGAGCTTCTGCATACCAAGGCGCCATTGTCTTTGCATATGAATGCTCATCATTATAATCTTTAAAGAAGCGCTTCTTTTCTGCTTCATTGAAGATAAAGGCGTTTCCAACATACCGTTTTTCTAATGGAACGGTTCCCCGCATCAAGAAGGATTTACCCTTCATTCCTTCTGGCATTAGTTTACTAATTGCGTGTAGCGCCCCATTCAGTGGCTTAGTGTACTTGAATGGGCGTAGTGAAATCGGTTCGTGGTAAATAGTATAACCACCAAATAATTCGTCAGCTCCTTCACCAGTCAACGCCACTTTAACTTGTTCCCGAGCAGTCTTAGTTAGGAAAAACTGTGGAACTGCTGCCGGGTCAGCCAGTGGATCGTCCATTGCCCACACAAAGTATGGAAAAGCCTTCATAAATTCTTGCGGTGTAATCACATGGCTATAATTTTCTACCCCAAGAACATCCGCGGTCTCTTGTGCAACGTCTAATTCACTGTACCCTTCACGTTGGAAACCAACTGAGAAGGTCTTTAAATTATCATTAAACTGCTTCGCAATCGAAACCACAATGGTGGAATCAATACCACCAGATAAGAAAGCCCCAACTGGTACATCTGAACGCATGTGGATCTTAACGGAATCAAAAAGAACATCCCGGACTTCCTTAGCATACTCTTCTTCTGTTTTTTCAACTGGATGAAAAGTCGTGTCATAGTATCGTTGCAACTTCAATGGTTGACCGACCTTTTTGATTAACGACATCCCAGGTAGTAACGCTTTAATATTTTTGGATAACGTTTCAGGTTCTGGAACGTATTGAAACGTCATGTAATCCTGTAATGCGTCATGATTGAATTCTTGTTCACGCAAAACCGGATACAGAGCTTTTTCTTCTGAACCATAGAACAATTGGTCACCAACTTCTGCATAGTAGAATGGCTTAATACCAAATTGGTCACGTGCCGCAAACATCGTTTTTTCTTGACTATCCCAGATTACAAATGCAAACATTCCGCGGAAATGTTTTGGCGCATCCACACCCCACTTATCATAGCCGGCGAGGATCACCTCAGAATCAGAATCGCTATTGAAAGTGTAACCATCCGCTTTTAGTTGGTTACGTAATTCAATATAGTTATAAATTTCACCATTGAACGTTAACATGTACCGTTCATTATCATAGGGCATCGGTTGGTGACCAGCCGCAGTTAGATCAATGATACTCAACCGCCGAAAACCCATTGTAATATTATCGTCCTGGAAATAACCAGCATCATCCGGTCCCCGGTGAATAATCATATTATTCATTGTATGAACAGCATCGTTCATTCGTGCCGCAGAAGCGAGCTTTTTATCAGATAATGCACCTGCAAAACCACACACAGGAAATCCACTCCTTAATCTCTTTTTCTCGTTAGTATTAATTTTCGTTTTTTAGACCAGTCTTAATAGTAGCAAAAACCGTGTAAAAATCAATCATTCAGTTTGGATCTTACAATTTATTTTAATGGTTGCTGATTTAAAATTCGGCAACTTGCCACCTGATCTTTTTTCAGTTGTTCAACTAGATCATCAACACTAGCAAACTTAACTTCGTCTCGTAAGTGTTGTACCCATTGTACTTGGACATGCTCACCATAAATATGGCGTTGAAAATCAAAGATGTTGACTTCAATTGTCTTATTCGTTTGTTTACCAAAAGTAACATTATAGCCCACACTAGCCATCCCGTTAAACCATTGGTTTTGCACTTTTAAGCGGACCGCATAGACACCAACTGCGGGAGTTCGTTCATTTTCCGGCCATTGAACATTGGCAGTCGGAAAACCAATCGTCCGTCCCCGGGCAAATCCATGAACAATGATTCCAGAAGTCGTATATTGATATCCAAGTAATTGATTAGCATTGGTCACCGCTCCCCGATCAATTAACTGACGAATTGCTGTTGAGCTGACCTTAGTCTCATCGTTGTCATTAGTTAACTTGCTAACCGTCTTAATAGCAAAGCGGCCTTGAGCATACTCTGGTAACTTAGCCATATTTGCAATCTCTTTGGGGCCGTATGTATGATCGAAACCAGCAACGACCGTGCTTGGTTGAAACTTCATAATTACTTCATCAACAAACGTTTGGGGAGCTAATTCACCAACCGTTGATGTGAAATCCATGACATAGGCAACATCAACCCCAAATTCTGCCAATAAATGTAACTTTCTATTTAATGGCGTCAGGTACCGAACTGGCTGGTCCAGCTGTTTAAAGACGATTGCTGGTAATTTATCATAAGTTAAGACCGCTAATGGTTGATTCTGTTGTTCAGCGATTCTCTTTGCCATCGCAAGAACTTGTTGATGACCACGATGAACACCATCGAAGAACCCCATGGCTAAAACTACCGGTCCCTGCACAATCTTCGCTTCATCTACTGGATACTTCAACCGAATCTCTTTCATGTCGTCACCTACTTCACTGAAATCATGGTTGCCGGTTTATAATTGACGCCCACTTTTTGATAAACTGCTTTTGCTTGCCCATCGTACAGCAAAACAATTTCCCTTTCAGAATGGTGTAAGTCTTGTGCCTTCAGCCAACCACCATTTTGTACTAACCGCCACTGTTGCGCGGTTAACGTAATCTGTGGGTAAGCCTGGAGGACAAAACGCGGAGGATAAATGTAATTTTCAATTGTATTGTTATTCACTTCATCTTCCACGTCCGCTAAACTCAACGTTTGATCTAATTCAAAGCCGCCACTTTGTAACCGGGTTAACGAGGCCATCGTCCCTGGGTATCCCAACTGTTTTGCCAAATCAACCGCTAAAGTTCTCACATATGTCCCCTTTGAACAGTGTACCTCAAAACGAATTCGTTGTTGTTGCTGCTCTGAATCATAATTGGACGCCAATAGCTTAAATTCTTTAATGGTGATGATTCGCTGTGGACGCTCAACCGTTTTATCAGCTCGGGCATATTCATAGAGTCGTTTGCCATTAACCTTCACTGCAGAATACATGGGTGGCGTCTGCGTAATTTCACCAGTCAAATGCCGCATTGCATCCTTAATCCGTTGATCATCGATTGGCTTCAACACGGCTTGGCGGTCAACAACTTCACCATCTAAATCTTCAGTTGTGGTAGCTTGACCGATCAACACTTCTCCAGCATAAACTTTCCCTGAAGCCATCAAGTACGGCACTAATTTTGTTGCTGTACCAATACAAATCGGTAGAACCCCACTCACATTTGGATCAAGAGTACCAGAATGACCGATCTTTTTAGTATGCAAAAGTTGGCGAAGACGCCGAATGCAATCAAAGCTGGTCATTCCACGTTCTTTATAAAGTGGTAGTACGCCATTCATCGCTATTTCTCCCTTCTGCAAATCATAAAAAAGCTCCAAAGCCCGGCGAGCCGAACTCTGGTGCCTTATTTAAATTATAGTTGATCTTCTCGATGTAGTTTCCTTAGCAATTCATCAATCCGGTTTCCATAAGCAATCGATGGATCCCGTTCAAATTTAATTGCTGGAGTTTTAAAAATATTGAGCCGTGCACCCAGTTCCTTACGGATTAAACCAGTTGCCTTATCCAATCCTGCTTGCGCTTTTTCACCATCAGAGGCTTTATCAGATAAAAGACTGTAGTAAATGGTTGCTTGTTGCAAGTCACCAGTAACATCCACTCCGGTTACCGTAATGTCTTGTACGCGAGGATCACGAACTCGTTTCAGAAGAATATCATCCACTTCTCGTTGAATTTCTTGAGCTAATCGTTCTGGTCGATAACGTTTATTCGGCATTGTGCGCCTCCTTACTTAACAGGAATTTCCTTCATTTGGTAAGCTTCAATGACATCGTTTTCTTTAATGTCATTGTAGTTTTGAATCGTCAAGCCACATTCAAAACCAGCCTTAACTTCCTTAGCATCGTCTTTAAACCGCTTCAGACTACCTAATTCACCATCATAAATAACAACACCGTCACGAATCAAGCGTACTTTAGAATCTCGGGTAATTTTTCCAGTGGTGACCATTCCACCAGCAATTGTCCCGACCTTGGAAGCCTTGTAGATCTGCTTAACTTCCACTTCACCAATAGTTTCTTCCTTGTATTCTGGTTCAAGCATCCCCTTCATGGCGTCCTCAACTTCTTCGATCGCCTTGTAGATAACTTGGTGTAGTCGAATATCAATGTTATTTGAATCGGCCATAGATTTAGCTAGTGGCGTTGGCCGAACATTAAAGCCAATGATAACCGCGTTTGAAGCTTCGGCTAACGTGACATCTGATTCACTAATGGCACCAACAGCCTTGTGAATAATATCTACTCGAACTCCATCAACATCAATCTTTTGCAAGCTCTGTGCCAAGGCCTCAACTGATCCTTGAACGTCAGCTTTGATGATAATTGGTAAGGTCTTCATTTGACCCTTCTTCATCGTATCAAAGAGATTATCTAGAGTAACGTGTGAAGTCCGTGCTCGTTCTTCTTCTTGAGCCCGCTTAGCCCGTTCTTCACCGGCTGACCGCGCAGTCTTTTCGTCTTCAAAGACAACGAACCGATCACCGGCTTGTGGAACATCATTTAATCCGGTAATTTCAACTGGCGTTGATGGTGTTGCTTTCTTAATCTTACGTCCATTTTCGTTATTCATGGTCCGAACTCGACCGAAGGTGTTTCCAACAACGATTGGATCTCCAACGTGCATCGTCCCTTGTTGAACCAGCAAAGTAGCAACTGGGCCTCGACCTTGATCTAACCGAGCTTCAACTACAGAACCTGCAGCACGTTGCTCAGGGTTAGCCTTTAGTTCCATCATTTCTGCTTGCAAAAGAATCATATCCAGCAATTCATCAATATTCTTATCGAACTTCGCAGAAATCTTAACAAAGATGGTGTCACCACCCCAGTCTTCTGGAACCAGACCATACTCTGTTAATTGTTCCGTAACGTGATCTGGGTTGGCACCTGGCTTATCGATCTTATTAACCGCGACAATAATTGGCGTCTTAGCTGCCTTCGCGTGATTAATTGCTTCGATCGTTTGAGGCATTACACCATCATCAGCCGCAACTACAAGGACAGTAATATCAGTAATGTTAGCACCACGAGCCCGCATTTCGGAGAAGGCCGCGTGACCTGGGGTGTCCAAGAAAGTAATTAATTGATCATTGTAACGAACTTGGTAAGCCCCAATCGCCTGAGTAATTCCTCCTGCTTCATGCGCAGTAACGTGCGAATGACGAATCTTATCCAGCAACGTGGTCTTACCATGGTCAACGTGTCCCATTACTGTGACAACTGGTGGCCGCGGAACCATGTGTTCTTGATTCTTTTGTTCATCATCAAAGAACTTATCCAAGTCGGCAATATCTTCTTGAATCTTTTCCTTAGCTTCAATTCCGTAGTCAGCCGCTAAGATTTCAATTGTATCCTTATCAAGAGATTGGTTTTGGTTAACCATTACCCCAAGCATGAATAACTTCTTAACAATTTCTGCTGCAGAACGGTGCAGAATCTTTGCTAAGTCTTGCGCATTCATTCCTTCAGTGTATTCTAAGACATCAGGCAATGGACGATCTTTCCGTTGAGTTGGTTGCTTTGGCGCAACATTCTTCATCCGTTGATTATTACGGTTCTTCTTATTACGCTTCTTATTCTTTTTACCATTACCAAACCAATGGGCACGGTTCTGGTTGTTTCCGCCACGTTGATTATTATCATGACGATTATTCCGTTGTTGTTGATTATTCTTCTTAACAGAATGTTGATTGGTATTCGCGGTTGGCTGCTGACCTTGCGCATGCTTCTTGTTTGAATCACCATGATGATCATTGTTAGCTACCTTTGGTCGCTGTTGCGACTTTTGCTTAGGTTGACTATCCTTCTTTTGTGGAGCATGGTTCTGGGTAACATCACGATGTTGCTTTACCGCACTACCATTCGATTTTTTCGCTTTTTGGTTGTTACCACCCTTAGCAGCTTGCCGCAATTTGGCAGCTTGATCGGGCGTAACGGAGGACATGTGACTCTTAATGCTCATTCCTTGATCGTTAGCAAGCTTTACTAACTGTTTACTTGGCATCTTGAGCTCTTTAGCTAATTCATAAATTCGTTCTTTGGCCATATGCTCACTCTCCTTCGTTTATTTGCTTGGTTAATTGTTGGAATTTCTTGGCGAATCCGCTGTTATTGATTGCCACAACTGAACGGGCTTGACCGATTGCCTGACTAATTTCCTGTCGACTAAAGACATCACAGGATGGAATCTTATAGAAAGTACACTTATCGGTAAACTTTTTCTTTGTACTAACCCCTGCATCACTAGCAATAAAAACAAACTGCGCTGTCTGATGACGAATTTGATTTAATACTAATCCTTCTCCAGTGGTCAGTTGGCTAGCCCGGCGGACTAATCCTAATAACTGTAAAATTTGGTGCTTAATCATTGCCAAATAACTTTTGCCGCGCTTGAGCATGATCAGCATATTTGATTAATTCATCATAGAATTCATCATCAAGAGTCACATTAAAGGCCTTATCAAAGGTTCGCTCTTTTTTGGCTTGTTCAGCAATTTTCACATCAACTGCAACATATGCACCACGACCCGGCTTCTTACCAGTTGGGTCTAGTGACACTTCATTTTCTTTATTGCGAACTACACGAATTAACTGTCGTTTAGGCATCATTTTGCCAGTCACAATATCTTTACGCATCGGTATTTTTCTCTTTTTCATTTTTTCACCCCGTTGCCTATTATTCGTCAGTCTCTAAAGAACTGTCTTCATCAAAGTCATCAGTATCAACTTCAGAAAGTGGCTTGATATCAATCTTATAACCAGTTAATTGAGCTGCCAGTCGAACATTTTGACCCCGTTTACCAATAGCTAATGATAATTGGTTATCTGGCACTATAACATTACACCCCCGGTGAACCCGTGGTTCACTTTCCTCACCATCAACTTTTGGTTGGTTTTCTTCAATTTCACCATTATTTTCATCAAAGATAACAGCCTTAACTTCGGCTGGGTTAAGTGCATTACGAATAAAGTCTTCTGGCTCTTCCTCGAACTTAACAATATCGATATTTTCACCGCCAAGTTGGTTCACAATTGTCTGTACTCGAGCCCCTCGTGGGCCAACACAGGTACCAACAGCGTCAACATTACTATCTCGAGAGAAAACTGCAACTTTAGCCCGATCCCCAGCTTCACGGACAATTCCCTTAATTTCAACAATTCCTTGACTGATTTCAGGAACTTCCTTTTCGAATAAACGCTTAAGTAAGTCGGGAGCGGTCCGGCTAACAAAGACCTGTGGTCCTTTGGTATCTTTTAATACCCGTGTAACGTAAACTTGAACATGGTCATGAGTACGGTAATGCTCATTTGGCATTTGGTCATGTTTATTCATGGCCGCTTCAACCCCACCAGTTAAATTAATGTAAATAAACCGGCTATCTTCACGCGCAACTTCACCATTAACCAGGTCATCCTTTAATTTATTGTACTTTTCGTACACGATTCGGCGTTCTTCTTCACGTAATTGTTGAAGAACCACACTTTTTGCAGTTTGAGCAGCAATCCGTCCAAAGTCATTTGGGGTAACTTCTTCTTTAAAGTCATCGCCAATTTCATATCCATGACTCACGTGCATTGCGTCACGTAAACTAATTTGTTCAATTGGGTTGGTAACCTCATCGACAACCTTTTTGGTTGCAAAAACTTTGAAATCACCAGTCTGTTCATCAATTTTTACTTCAACGTTAGCATTATTATCATCATAATTCTTTTGGTAAGCATTCGCTAAAGCATCCGTTAAAGCATTGACAATTACGTCTTTTTTGATGCCTTTTTCCCTTTCCAAGACATCCATTGCCCCTAACAATTCAGCTTTTTGTTTTTTTGTGCTCATAATTTATTTTGGCTCCTTTTTAAATTTTCACAGCTAAGCGAGCTTTTGCAACTAATTTTCGTGGAATCGTCAATGTTTTATGCCGAGTTTTATCAAGATAATCGATCGTTAATTCATCTGTCGTAACGGTCTTTAAATCACCTTCATAAACTTTTTTTCCTTCTAGAGCTTGATACAAAGAAAGGTGAACATATTCACCAATTGCCCGTTGATAGTCTTCTTCCTTCTTTAAAGGACGTTCTGCTCCTGGTGAGGAAACTTCCAGAAAGTAAGCTTGGGGAATCGGATCAGGGTCACAATTGTCCAGTGCTTCACTCAATTGATCACTAACGTTAACACAATCTTCCAATGTGATTCCGCCAGTTTTATCAATATAAACGCGTAAGTACCAACTATGGCCTTCCTTCACAAATTCAGTATCAAAAAGATAAAAATCATATTGATCCAAGATGGGTTGAACCAACTCATTAACGGTTTTAATTACATCCTTTGTACTCAAATTGTCACCTCCAATTAATTGCAATAAAAAGAGCGAGCATTGCTGCTCACCCCTTTCCGAAGTCATTTACCGTTATTAATAATAACATTAACCACGATAAAACACAAATTTTATAATTGATCAAATAAACTAAGTTGGTTTTGGTCAGGCAGGCCTTCGAGAACGTTATTAGCATCCATAAACTCAATAATGGTTTGAGAAACCTTCCCCCGTTCAGCCAGATCCTCCTTAGATAAGAATGGCTTTTCCTCCCGGGCAGCCACGATCTGTTTTGCAACGTTCATTCCTAATCCTGGAATAGCACGGAATGGTGCAATTAATGTCTTACCATCTATCAACCAGTTTGAAGCGTCTGACCGATCTAAATCAACCATCTTAAACTTGTATCCCCGTTCCAACATTTCATTGGCTAATTCAAGAATGGTCAACAAGCTCTTTTCCTTTGCCGAGGCATCATTACCCTTATCAGTAATTTCTTTCATTGCGGCTTTAACTGCGTTCTTACCACGCGACATCGCTACAACATCAAAATCATCTGCACGAACAGAGAAGAATGCACAATAATAAGTTAATGGGAAATAAACCTTGAAGTAGGCAATTCGCAACGCCATTAAAACATAGGCAGCAGCGTGGGCCCGCGGAAACATGTACTTAATTTTTAAACATGAGTCAATATACCACTGTGGAACATTGGCCTCGTGCATTTTAGCCTGCCACTCATCAGGAATTCCACGACCGTGTCGAACAGATTCCATCACCTGGAAAGAAGTTTCTGAATCCAGGCCGTAGTGAATTAAGTCAGTCATAATGTTATCACGACACCCAATCACGTTTGCAATCGTTGCAACACCATCCTTAATTAATTCTTGAGCATTATCCAACCACACTCCAGTTCCGTGTGACAACCCAGAAATTTGGAGTAATTGTGAATAGTTCTTCGGATGGGTATCTTCCAGCATTCCGCGGACGAATCGAGTTCCGAACTCTGGCAGCCCTAAAGTTCCCGTTTTAGAATTAATCTGTTCTTCAGTCACCCCTAAGGCCTTCGGACTAGAAAAGAGACTCATCACACCAGGGTCATCCATCGGAATAGTTTGCGGATTGATTCCGGATAAATCTTGCAAAGCACGAATCATTGTCGGGTCATCGTGGCCCAGAATATCCATTTTTAGAATATTGTCGTGAATCGAATGGAAATCAAAGTGGGTAGTTTCCCAAGCCGCATTTTGATCATCCGCCGGATACTGGACTGGAGTAAAATCATAAATATCCATATCATCTGGAATAATAATGATCCCGGCTGGGTGCTGACCAGTCGTTCGCTTCACACCAGTAGCCCCTTTAGCAAGTCGGTCTTCTTCAGCACCTCGAAATTCCTGGTCAGTATCTCGTTCGTAAGCTTTGACGTATCCATACGCCGTCTTATCGGCGACGGTACCTATTGTTCCGGCACGGAACACATTTTTCTCACCGAATAAAACCTTCATGTAATTATGGGCGATTGGTTGATAGTCACCTGAGAAGTTCAAATCAATATCAGGAACCTTATTTCCCTTGAACCCTAAGAAGGTTTGGAAAGGAATATCATGACCATCTTTGATCATTAACGTCCCGCACTTGGGACACTTCTTATCCGGCAAATCATAACCAGAACTGTACTCACCTTTGGTATAGAAGTGATTATATTGGCAATGTGGGCAACGGTAATGCGGAGGCAGAGGATTAACTTCAGTGATCCCTGAAAGAGTTGCCACCACACTGGAACCAACTGATCCCCGGGAACCAACTAAGTACCCATCCTTATTGGACTTGGCTACTAATCGTTGGGCAATTAGATAAATTACCGAGAACCCATTTTTGACAATACTATCAAGTTCCAATTTTACTCGATCGTAAACTAACTTAGGTAACGGATCGCCATACCACTTTTTAGCGGTAGCCCATGTCCGATCTTGGATTTCCTGTTCAGCCCCCTTCATGTGCGGAGTATACAGCTTATCCTCAACTGGGCTGATTTCTTGGTCGACTTCATCCGCAATTTTGTGCGTATTTTCAACCACAATTTGGTGGGCCAAGTCGGACCCCAGAAAATCAAATTCTTGTAACATTTCGTCTGTTGTTCTGAAATGTACATCCGGTCGTTTAGTTTTATTTAACGGATTGGCACCACCTTGCGAGTTAATCAAAATCTTGCGGTAAATTGCGTCCTCTGGATTAAGGTAATGGGCATCACCAGTCGCCACAACCGTTTTCCCTAATTCACCACCAAGCTTGATCATATTTTTTATGATTGATTCTAGATGCTGTTCACTTGAAATTACTTTTTGTTCTAATAATGGTGCATAATTTGGTTTCGGCTGAACTTCAAGATAGTCATAAAAAGCTGCTTTCTGCTTTGCTTCTGCGTATCCCTTCTGCATCATTGCTGTAAAAACTTCCCCATTCGAACAAGCAGACCCGATTAACAGGCCCTCGCGATACCGTGCCAATACACTTCGGGGAATCCGAGGAACCCGATAATAGTATTTAACGTTTGCTAACGAAACCAGTTTATACATATTTTTTAAACCAGCTTGGTTTTTAGCTAATAACGTCACATGGAATGGTCGCGCATGCCGATAAGCGCCATTGTCAGTCATATGTTTATTTAAATCGTCAACGTAAACCACTTGATACCGTTTTTCTGCATCTTTTAAAAAGATATGTAGCAAGTGTCCAGTAGCTTCAGCATCATAGTTTGCCCGGTGGTGATGTTCCAGTGATACTTTAAATTTCTTGCTTAACGTATTCAACCGATAACCACGTAAATCAGGATAAAGAAATCTGGCTAGTGGCAAGGTATCAATTACTGGCTGCGTAATTTCTGGAAGATGGTAGCGTCGATAACCGGTATTCATGAAGCCCATATCAAAGGAAACATTATGTCCGGCAATAATACTACCTGCACAGAAATCTTGGAACATCTTAAAGACTTCTTCTTCTGATTTTGATCCCTGAACCATATCATCAGTGATGCTGGTCAATTCAGTGGTCTGTTCGGATAACGGAAATCCGGGATCGATAAACTCATCGAAACGGTCTAACACTTTACCATCTTTCATTTTGGTTGCCGATAATTCAATAACTTTATCATAAATGGCAGATAATCCCGTTGTTTCAACGTCGAAAATAACGTAAGTACTATTTAGTAAATGCTCATGATTTTCGTTATAGACTAATGGAATGCCATCATCAACGACATTCGCCTCCAGCCCATAAATCATTTTAATATTATATTTCTGATGTTTACCGTCATAGGCAGCTTTATAGGCCTCCGGGAACCCTTGTACACCTGCATGATCAGTAATCGCAATTGCTGGTTGGCCCCATTTGATGGCCTGTTTAACATAGTCACTAATGGAATTGGTTGCATCCATTGTCGACATATTAGTGTGTAAATGTAATTCAATCCGCTTCTCATTTTCAGGAGCATTGTCTTGACGAACGGGGTGCGATACCACATTAATATCATACGCATTCATGGTCAGGTCCCGCATAAAGCTATCTTCCTGGACTGAACCACGAACTTTTACCCATTGACCTTCACTAATTGCTCCAAATTGTGCTTCATCTTTTTTATCGCGGGAAAACTTCTTAACAGCAAATGAAGAGGTATAATCCGTAATTTCTAAGATCATCAACTGACGGCCAGAGCGCAATTCCTTAACCTCTTTGGAGAAGACGTAACCTTCGACAATCACGTTTCGTTCCTCTTCGGTAATTTCGACCATTTGGGTGACATCAGCCTGTGGATTAATCTCTTTACCAATCCGAGCTGGTCCATCTACTTTCAAACTACTTGCTTCCTGTTTTTGTCGGTTTGCCTGATCTGATTTGATTTTTGCCAGTGCCTTTTTAACCAATGCTGCATCTGCTGCCTGCTGTTTTTCTTTTAACTCTTTAACCGTTGCAGCTGAAGCTGTTTGATCAACCACTGCATGGATCCTAAACGGAGCAAAACCTGCCTGCTGATAGGCCTGTTCGATCTTACCAAGAAACTTGTTAGCAACAAAATCTTTAACTTGGTCATTTTCCAAGGCTAATTCAATTCTGCCATTATGCTCTTCAGGCATTGTTTGTTCCGCAATTTCAAAGCCCATTCCCCGGTCACCAACTTCTTGTTGAGCCAGAAAGCGCCAATAATCACCAATTAATTTGGCATCATTGGTTTTGTCAGCTGTTTGAATTACTAACTGAACCCGGGCATTAGCCAGGCTTTGAAAACTCATCTGCAAACTGTGTAATAATCCGCGGTAGGTATCTGCCGGAACAACATGAGGAAGTTGTAAATGAATTTCCCACACACGTGATTTTTGATGAACAATCACCGTTTTAACCTGTCCATCAGTTAATGAATCATCCTGGTAGTTAATTTGCTCAAGTAATTTCTGAAATTTTTCTTGTGCGTTTAAGGCCACTGAATTTCCTCCTCAAAATTAAAAAATGTGGTTAATTTTGATTATTCATCTTAACCACATTTAAAATCTACTTATTCGAATAATTACTCTTGGTGATCACCGTTTAATTGTTTTAACAGAATTTGAACCGTATTAGCGACTTCTGCGATCTTCACTTCAACCGTTTCGCCAGTCTTCCGGATCTTGATTTCAACAATTCCTTCACTCGCCTTTTTACCGACCGTAACCCGTAATGGAATTCCAATCAAGTCTGAGTCCGCAAATTTTACACCAGCTCGTTCTTTTCGATCATCTACTAAGACTTCGAGACCTGCCTTTTCAAGTTGTTCACTAATCTCATTAGCCATTTTCATTTGATCAGCTTTTTTAGCGTTGACTGGAATTACGTGAACATCAAACGGCGCAATACTGTCTGGCCATACCAAACCATACTCATCAGCATTTTGCTCAGCCACCGCTGAAAGCAAACGAGTAACTCCGATCCCATAACATCCCATAATCATATCAACAAGCCGACCATTTTGGTCTAAGACCTGTGCACCTAGTTTTTCTGAATAACCAGTTCCAAGTTTGAAAATATGACCAATCTCAATTCCGTTAGTAAATTTGATTGGGTTACCATCTGGAGCGATTTCCCCTTCTTGAACAGATCGGAAGTCGCCAAATTGATCAACTCGGAAATCACGGTCAATATTCGCATTAACATAGTGATACCCATCATCGTTGGCCCCGCACGCCATGTTAACTAAAACTTTAACGTAGTTGTCAGCTAAAATTTTCACTTCTTCACCAACACCAACTGGTCCTAATGAACCTGGATGAGCACCAAGGTACTTTTGTGCCTGTTGCTCAGTTGCCAACGTCAACTCTTCACAATCAACTGCGTTTGTAACTTTCGTTTCATTAACTTCATCGTTACCACGCATTAAAACCATAACTGGTTGATACTCGTCTTCACCCATTTTAGCCATATATAACATCGATTTGATGATTTGATTAGCATCCATTTCCAAGGCCGCTGCCGCTTCATCAACAGAGTGGGCACCTGGAGTTGGCTTTTTCGCTAATTTAGCTGGTTCAGCAGTTTGTTGTACACCAGTAAACTTACCTGTAGCTTTTTCAAGGTTAGCAGCATAGTCACCATCAGTATAAACAATCGTATCTTCACCAACTTTAGCCGGCGCAGAAAATTCTTGTGAGTTATCCCCACCAATCGTGCCTGAATCAGCAAGAATGATTTTATAGTCTAAACCAACACGATCAAAAATGTTTCGATAAGCTTGTGCCTGTTGATTATAGGCCTCATCTAGCCCCGCCTGATCAGCAGCAAATGAGTAACCATCCAGCATGGAAAACTCCTTACCCCGTAATACACCAAATCGTGGCCGGGGTTCATCACGGAACTTATCGGTAATTTGGTAAACGGTTAACGGTAGCTTTTTATATGACTTAATGCTATCTCGCAGAATTTCAGTCATCACTTCTTCATCAGTTGGGCCTAAAATATGTTCCCGATCATTACGGTCCTTAAATTTAAATAGGGTATCACCATAAGCTTCATACCGACCTGTTTGTTGCCATAAATCTGCTGGCAGCATTGAAGGAGTTTCCATTTCAAATGCATCGGCTCTTTCCATTTCTTCACGAATAATCGCCTTAACTTTACGAATTACTCGGTAAGCTAATGGGAGATATGACCAAACTCCCGACGAAACTTGGTAAATATACCCAGCCCGAATCATCATTTTATGGCTAAGCGCTTCAGCATCACTTGGTGCTTCTTTTTTAGTTGGAATTAAAATTTTTGATTGTTTCATCAATCTATCCTCCACTTATTTAATAAAATACCGTTGAATATCGTTCCACGTAACCAGAATCATTAATAGCATTAAAAAGCCGAAACCAATTAACGTCACGATTCCCTCCGCCTTTTCTGGAATTGGGCGACGAATAATCCCTTCAATAATATTTAATACTAACTTACCGCCGTCTAGGGCGGGGATTGGTAGCAGGTTAACGATTCCTAAGTTAATAGAAAGCATTGCTAAAAATGCTAACACGCCATTAACTCCTAATGAAGTGGCCTGCGAAGTCCCTGCGTAGATAGCAACTGGACCACCCAAGTCGTTTAAACTAAAGCCATGCGTAAACATGTGGCCTAAAACATTAAATATTAACGTACCAGACAAAATAAATTGGTGCCAGCCATATTGAACCCGAGATGAAAAGTCTTTCTTTTGTTGTTCCATGACACCAATTTGACCGACCATTTGCTTTCCACGCCGGACCTTTTTCGGGGTCAGCTTGGTTGTATAATCGTGACCTGCTCGCTCATAATTAATTGTTAACCGTTGACCTGGCTTGCTGGAAATTGCTGCTGTCATCGACTGCCAATTAGGAGTTGAGTGCCCGTTAACTTTGATAACTCGATCACCGGCCTTCAGACCTGCTTTAGCAGCAACTGAAGACGATTGAACTTTTCCAAGTTGATTACTATTGGTTGGAATGCCAGGTAAAGTAAAACCTAAAATGATAAAAACCACTAGCGCTAAAATAAAGTTGTTCATTGGACCAGCAAAATTAGTCATCATCCGATGTGGTAAGCTAGCTGAATTAATTTGTACATCTCGCGGAGCAATCCGCAATTCAGTCCCATCGCGTTCGATTACATTAGCATCATGATCGACACTGAACTTTTTGACAACACTTTCGTCACCATTAACGTAACCACTAATCCACAAGTCATCAACCAAATCTTTGTCAACAATCTGTAATGGTAGTCCCTGAAACAAAGTTGTCTTTTCACTAGCATTAATCGTTGTCACTTCATTTTGATCATTTAGTTGAATGGTAACTGGCGTCCCAGGACGCAGTATTTCATCATCATCTTCGTCAGCTCCCGCAAGACGAACATATCCACCGAGCGGTAATAACCGAACTGTATACGTAGTACCATTATGACGACTCCACCAAATCTTTGGGCCCATTCCAATCGAAAATTCGCGAACTAGAATACCAGCTCGTTTAGCAAAATAATAGTGACCAAATTCATGAACTAAAACAAGAATTCCAAAAACAATTATAAAAGTTATAATTGTGATTAACAAAGAATCACCTCATTAAACAATCCCTAGTAAGTATAGGGCTGGCATGACCATTAACATACTATCAAATCGATCCAAGATACCACCATGACCAGGTAAAATCTTACCTGAATCTTTGACACCATAGTAACGTTTAAGTGCTGATTCAATCAAATCACCAAATTGACCAAAGATGGACAACAAGAGGGTTGCTAAAACCATCATATAGTAATTGTCATAACCAACATGGAAGAACAACAGGTAAATCGCTAATATTACTGTGGCAAAAATCGTTCCTAATACCGAACCTTCAATCGTCTTGTTTGGGCTAACTTTAGGGGCCAATTTATGCTTACCAAATTGGCGGCCAAAAATATACGCCCCACTATCTGTCAACCACACAATTAACATTCCATATAGTAAAGTTACAAAATTGACTGCCCGAGCTTGGATAAAAGCATTAAATCCCATCCCAATATAGAGCATTCCAAGAATTAAGACTCCGGCATCATCAAAACTAAAACGTCCCTTATGAACAACAGTATGTAACAGAATTAAAATCACAATTAAGTAAAACGTGGTTAATCGATTAAAGTGGTCTGGTAACCACGCCAGCCACGATTGAGGAACCGTCACAATCGCAACTCCTAAATATGACATAATTGCTGCAAACGACGTTAAAAACATCTTTTTCATAATTAAAATTTCACTCATTGCAACGATTGCTAAGGCTATTGCCGCGATGGTTAAAGGTAAGTGACCAATTAAAATTAATGGAATAAAAATCGCCAGAGCAACGATTGCAGTTATTACTCTTGTCTTCAAAATTAACACCCGTCCTCTTTACTTATTTTTGAGACCACCGAAACGCCGATGTCGATGTTGAAAAATACTAATGGCCTTTTTCAAAGATTCACCGTCAAAATCTGGCCAATGTTCGTCCATAAATACAAACTCACTATATGCAACTTGCCAAAGCATGAAATTGCTTAAACGCTGTTCACCACTCGTACGAATTAATAATTCTGGATCTTCATAAGGAGTTAGTGGTGCAGTCATCAAATATTTACCCATAGTCTTTTCATTTATGTCCATTGAAGAAAGTTTGCCATTCTGAACATCCTTAATCATATCAGTAGTTGCACGAACAATCTCATCTCGGCCACCATAATTAAGGGCAAAGTTCAGAACCATTCCTGTACATTGCTCAGTATCATGAATTGCATTCCGAACAGCAATTTGGGTTTTCTCAGGTAACTTTGTAATATCACCCATTACAGTTACTCGAACATTATGTTTAACTAAATCAGGAACAAACTTTGTGAAAAATTTAATCGGCAAATTCATTAAAAAACTAACTTCACTTTGTGGACGTTTCCAATTTTCCGTGGAAAAGGCATAGAGTGACAATACTTTCACACCAAGCTTACTAGCTGCAATCGTAACCTTTTTAACAGTTTCCATTCCCTGCTGATGGCCTGCAACCCGTGGTAAGTGACGCGCTTGTGCCCATCGTCCATTACCATCCATAATTATTGCAATGTGGTGCGGAATTTTTGCTAAATCAATCTGGGATGAATTTGCATCCGTCTCTTTTTTTTGGGAAAACAACTTAATCCTCCAATGACATTATTTACAATCTTTCTTATTCTACCAGATCTACCACAATTTCTCTACAATCGTTACTTATAAAAAAAGGTGAAGCACCACAGTACTTCACCTGAGATTAATGGAAACTACTATTACTTGCCCATTAATTCGTCTTCTTTATCCTTCGCAATTGCTTCCAAATTCTTGATTCCAGCATCGGTTTCTTTTTGAACTTGGTCTTCTAGATTATGAAACTCGTCATCATTAAAATCGCCATCTTTATTCCCCTTCTTAAGGTCATCCATGGCCTCGCGACGAACGTTTCGAACAGCAACTTTAGCGTTTTCCAGTTCTGCTTTAACGTCCTTCACTAATTCTTTCCGCCGTTCTTCGGTGAGTTGCGGAATCATGATGCGGATTGCTTCACCATCATTTTGAGGAGTTAAACCTAAATCTGCTTCATAGATTGCTCGTTCAATATCCTTTAACGTACTCTTATCATATGGGGACACAAGTAATTGCCGTGCTTCAGGAACCGTAATGGAAGCCATTTGATTAAGTGGTGTTGGTGCACCATAATAATCAACCTTAACCGGATTTAAAATACTGGCATTTGCTCGTCCCGCACGAATATCAGCTAAGGTCCGCTTTAACGCTTCACCTGATTTAGCCATTTTTTCTTTTGCATTTGCTAAAATTTGCTTACCATCCATTTTAACTATTCTCCTTCGATTGTTGTCCCAATTTTTTCACCCCGTACAACCTTCATAATGTTGCCCGGTGTATTCAAGTTAAAGACTACCAATGGAATATCATTGTCCATTGACATAGAACTAGCTGTCGAATCCATAACGTGGAGATGTTTATCAAGAATATCCATGTGAGTTAGATGATCAAATTTAACTGCTGATGAATCTTTATTTGGATCTGCTGAGTAGACACCATCCACTCCGTTCTTAGCCATTAAAATAGCATCCGCATTCATTTCAGCCGCCCGTAATGCTGCGGTTGTATCTGTTGAGAAGTACGGACTTCCTGTACCACCGGCAAAAATCACTACCCGGCCCTTTTCCAGATGCCGAATTGCTTTCCGTCGAATATATGGTTCAGCAATTTGCCGCATTTCGATGGACGTTTGAACCCGGGTTTGCACACCTAATCCTTCTAAAGCATCTTGAAGAGACAAGGCGTTCATAATGGTTGCCAACATTCCAATGTAGTCAGCTTGAGCACGTTCCATCCCCAGTTTTTCACCTGTAACTCCACGCCACATGTTACCGCCACCTACGACGATACAAACTTGGACTCCTAAATCATGAACCTCTTTTAGTTCTTTTGCTACTGTTTTTAGTTCTGGTGGATTAATTCCAAAACCCTGATCTCCAGCCAAAGCTTCGCCACTTAATTTCAAAACAACCCGGTTGTACTTAACACCATTTGCCATTCGTTGAACCTCCTCAGGTTAAGTTGTTTACAAACTATTAAAAAGACGTACTAACTACCATAGTACGTCCCAAACTAAAAGCAAATTAACGGTTCAGTTCTTGTTGAACTTCATCAGCAATGTTACTTTGCTTCTTTTCGATTCCTTCACCAACTTCGTAGCGAATGAATGACTTCAACTTACCACCCTTAGAAGCAACGTATTCAGCAACTGTCTTGTCACTGTCCTTAACAAAGGCTTGGTCTGCTAAACAGATTTCTGATAAGAACTTGTTAAGACGACCTTCAACAATCTTATCAACAATCTTAGCTGGCTTGCCTTCGTTTAATGTTTCTTCCTTAAAAATCTTCCGTTCATGATCCAGACGTTCAGCAGAAACGTCATCACGCGTCATAAATTCTGGGTTAACTGCTGCAACATGCATAGCAACATCCTTAGCAGTAGCTTCATCAGCACCTTCCAAGACAACTAAGGCAGCAATCCGGCCACCTTGGTGAAGATAAGCACCAAAGTTATCGCCATCAGCCTTATCAACAACAGCAAACCGCCGTAGACTAACTTTTTCCCCAGTTTGCCGAGTGGTTTCAGTTAAGTTTTCACCAAGCGTACCGTTATCAGTCTTGATTTCTAAGGCAGCATCGACATCAGCCGGCTTGTTTTCAACAATCTTCTTAGCAACATCATTCAAAGCAGCTTTGAATGGATCAGAAGCAGCTACGAAGTCAGTTTCTGAGTTTAATTCCACAATTGCAGCTGTATTCCCATCAACCACAATGTCAGTTAAACCTTCAGCGGCAATTCGATCGCTCTTCTTAGCCGCTTTAGCAATTCCCTTTTCACGAAGGTAATCCATTGCCTTGTCCATGTCACCATCAGTTTCAACTAATGCCTTCTTAGCATCCATGATGCCGGCACCGGACTTCTTCCGTAATTCCATAACTTGTGAAGCTTTGATAGCCATAATTTGATCTCTCCTTAGTTTAAATGTTTTTAAATAAAAAAGCTGTTTCGCACTCAGGCCACCACGGTCCAACTGCAAAACAGCCTAAGTATTAACTATTTTAATTATTTGCTTTCAACGTTTTTCTTTAAATCTTGTAAAGAATCTTCAGAAACTTCAGCGTTGTCAGCAACATCATCGTCTGATGCTTGTTGTTGGTCATCTTGACCTTGCTTACCTTCAATAACAGCGTCAGCCATCTTAGAAGTGATTAAGCGAACGGCACGAATAGCATCATCATTTGATGGAATGATAACGTCAATGTCATCAGGATCCGTGTTGGTATCAACCATTGCAACGATTGGAATGTGAAGCTTGTGTGCTTCACGAACTGCAATTTGTTCCTTGTGAGGATCAACAATGTAAATTACATCTGGGATCCGTGGCATATCTTCAATTCCACCTAAGAAACGTTCGAGCTTTTCACGTTGCTTAGTTAAAACGGAAACTTCCTTCTTTGGAAGAACATCAAAAGTTCCATCTTCTGACATCTTCTTTAGTTCCTTCAAACGGTTAATCCGTGATTGAATGGTCTTCCAGTTAGTCAAAGTACCACCTAACCAACGATGGTTAACGTAGTATTGACCTGCACGAGTAGCTTCTTCTTCAATTGAATCTTGAGCTTGCTTCTTCGTACCAACAAAAAGAACTACACCACCGTCAGCAGCAACGTTCTTAACGTAATCGTAGGCGGAATCGATCATCTTGACCGTCTTTTGTAGGTCAATAATGTAGATACCGTTCCGTTCAGTAAAGATGTATGGTTCCATCTTTGGGTTCCAACGACGAGTTTGGTGACCAAAGTGGACACCGGCTTCAAGTAATTGTTTCATACTTACAACAGACATGAAATAATACCTCCAAAATAGTTTTTTCCTCCCCACCGGTCCTCTGGTCCGAACACCTAGCGGCACCATTCGAACCATTGCGGTGAGTGTGAATTGTGCAAATAGCACCAACAAGTATTGTACATAAAAACTACTGTGATCGCAAGCAGAAAATTATAATTTCTGAATGTTGACCCCATGCTGTTTTAAATATGCTAACTTACGTTTACGAGTTTGATGCTTAAAGTGATATTCGGCACTTAATGCACTGCTCTTATCCTTAAACCGTTCTTGATAAATTAATTTTAGCGGATGGCGACTTTTAACCCGCGTATATTTTGCACCACGATATGTCTGGTGAGTCCTAAATCTCCGTTCAACATTATCTGTAAATCCACAATACAGTGTTTGATCGGCACACAATAATACGTAAATATAGTATGGTTTAGTTTGCATGGAGCATAGCCTCAACTTGTGGCGTATAGTTACCTTCTTGATCACCTACTACTAAGGGCGGTTCAATAATTGTGCCCCCTGGACGACCGTCCTTAATGGTTTCTATTAGGACCATATTCGCGTCTTTACCTGGTTTGGGGTAAACAAAGCGAATCCGCTTAACCATTAGTCGATGTTCATTTAAAACTTGTAAAATTTCTGTTAGCCGGTCTGGTCGATGTACTAAGTAGCCCTTACCATTCATTTTTAATAACCCGGACATTTTTTCAGCAACTGTTGGTAAATCAATAGTTAGTTCATGACGAGCAATCGCCAAGTAACGATTAGGGTTCTTTTTACTCGTCGGCAGAGATTTAAAATATGGCGGATTACAAGTTACGATATCATATGCATCTTTGCGAACATAATCAAAAATATTTTTGACATCCGCATTGATGACTTGATAGCGATCCATCAAATCATTTAGAAAAATACTTCGCTTAGCCATATCGGCCAAGCGCGGTTGCAATTCTACTTCAGTAAATTGTCCCCCTAATTTACGGTTTAAAAACAAACCAATGGCCCCATTACCTGCACATATATCAATCGTTTGGAGCCGCTGGCGGTGATTGGACCGTACAAAATCAGCTAATAGCACTGCATCTAGTGAAAAAGCAAAAACTTCACTGCTCTGAATAATTTTAATCCCTTGACTGCTAAGTTGATCGATACGTTCATGCGGTTTTAAAATTGATTTATCCATGCTTACTCCTTTAATCAAACTGAAGATTCAACTTGCATGTTCAGTTTTTCTTGCTCATAATAACCATATTATACAAAAATAATTTGAGGTAAATAAAACATGTATGACTTCCTTGTTCATTTAGTAAAGCCGTTTTTGAGTGTAATTAACGGACGGCCAATCATTAAAAACAAAGAGAACTTACCAGCTGCTAACTATATTATTGTTGCTCCGCATCGAACATGGATGGATCCGGTCCTCCTCGCCTTAGCTATTTATCCTAAAAAATTCAGTTTTATGGCTAAAGAGGAGCTCTTCGAAAATAAATTTGCAAACTGGTTTTTAAGAAAATTAAACGCTTATCCTGTCAATCGAGTTCACCCCGGTCCGTCAGCAATTAAGGTCCCTGTAAAAGAACTTCGTCAATCCGAACTTTCGACCATTATCTTTCCATCTGGATCACGGTATTCTTCAGAACTAAAGGGTGGAGCTTTAATGATTGCAAAATTAGCAAACGTCCCTTTGGTACCCGCTGTTTACCAAGGGCCATTATCATTTAGTGCCCTTTTTTTAAGAAAGAAACGGAAGATTGCGTTTGGGACCCCCATTTATATTGACCGTAAACAGCGCTTAACCGATGAGGTTCAAAAAAAATATGAAAAGCAAATGCAAGCTGCTTTTGATAAATTAGACCAGCAGTTAGACCCTAGTTTTCACTATGATATGCCGGAAAAGCCAGCTGATGACCATTTTTAATGTAAATAAAAGAAGTCGACTTTTGTCGACTTCTTTTATTTACGATTTGCTTTCTTAGCTTGATTCTTCATCGTCTGCATCATCATATGCAGTTTCCGATCCGATGGTTTTTGTCCCATTTGAAGCATCATGGTCCGCATCATATCTTCAGAAATTGGTGGATTATTCCGTAAGTAGTTTTCCATATACTTTCGGGCACCGAAGAAACCAATTACTAACCCAACTAACAAGGCTAGAATCATTAATAAGATAACACCAAGAGTACTCAACTTTTTGCCCTCCTTTTTGATTCAATACTAATAATATTACAAAACTATTTAGTCATTGTAAATTTTTTATTGAAATTAATCGTCACGTAACCCTTTTTTACGTTGAATTTCCTTAACCTTTTCTGGAGTAACTTCCTTGCCGCTCTTATCAAAAATTTGCGTCATTTCAATTTTACTGCGGAAAGCTTCGCGGAAATTTTTTAAATATTCGTCACGAAGTTTTTTTCGTTCAGCTTTTTCTTCTTCGGTCAGCCCTTCCGCCTTATTTTTATGGGCCAATTCGTTAATTCTTTTCAATAATTTATCTTGTTCATTTTCTTCAGCCATAATTATCCTCCTTCTAATCGCAACCTTAAGTCTAAACAAGTCTGACGCTGATTGCAACATCTTAGAAAGATAGCGAACGTACGTTTACAGAGAACCGTTGCTATGCTAAAATAAATTGTAACTAATAAATGAGGTGGAATTATGCCAAGAAATGCATTAGACAAACAAACAGCTGTTTTAAACTACATCCATAAGCAAGTGGCTGCACAAGGATATCCACCAACAGTCCGCGAAATTTGTGCGGCAGTTGGTCTTTCGTCAACATCGACAGTCCATGGTCATATTAACCGTTTAATAAAAAAGGGGTATTTAAAGAAAGACCCTGCTAAACCACGGGCACTAGAAATTACTCCAGAAGGTTTATCATTTCTTGGCATTGAAACTAAACAAAACCAAATCCCGCTTCTCGGAATCGTGGCCGCTGGTGAACCAATTCTTGCAGAACAAGACGCAACCGACTTCTTCCCGATTCCGCCAACCATCAATGATCATGATGACTTATTCATGCTTCAAATTCAAGGAACAAGTATGATTAACATGGGTATTTTGGATGGTGATAAGGTTATTGTTCGTCGCCAAAATACGGCAAATAACGGTGATGTAGTTATTGCAATGACTAGTGATAATGAGGCAACCTGTAAACGATTCTTTAAAGAAGAAAGCTACTATCGCTTACAACCAGAAAATGATACGATGGATCCAATCATCTTGGACCACGTTACCATTTTAGGAAAAGTGGTTGGCCTTTTCCGTGATAACATCTTTTAAACAAAGAATGGGTTTCAAAGTTTGGTAAGACCAAGCTTTGAAACCCTTTTTTAATTTTATTTAACTATCCTGAATTTGATAGATTCGTTGAGCATTCCTTTGGCCGGCTAAAACATACTCACTAGGATCACTGCTAATATTAAATTCAACATCGGCGCTCGACATTCCTAACTGTTGATTAAATAAATGCTCGTACTGATCAATTGTAAGCTGTTGTCGATTTTGCAATTCTTCCTTAAGATGCTTATCAATATGTTCTTGATAACCAGATTGCAAAATGCCAGAGTAAAATTCACCTTCTGCACCTGATCCATAGCTAAATAATCCAATCCGCTCTCCAGGCTGAACATCTCCATTTTGCAACAAGGACATTAAGCCCAAATATAATGAGCCCGTATACAGATTACCCACCTGTCGAGAAAATTGCTGTTCGGCAGTTAAATTCTTCCGGAGTCGCTGTGCAACTAAACTTTGATCATTGTTAAGCAGACCTTCTAGTCCCTTTTTTCCCATCTTTGTGTATGGTAAATGAAAGGCTATTGCAGAAAAGTCTGCTAAAGTTCGTCCAGTAATCTGGATGTAACGCTGATATGTCTTTAAAAAGAAGTTGACATAAACTTGGTTAGAATACTTGCCATCTACGTGGGCTTCGGCAGCAAACAATGGACGCCAAAAGTCCATAATATCCTGAGTATATGAAGCACTCACAGGCTCAATTGTTAGAACATGGGGATTCTTGGTTACGAGCATGGCAACGGCACCCGCTCCCTGAGTTACCTCACCAGGTGTTTTTAAGCCATATCGAGCGATATCTGAAGCAATTACTAAAACAGTCTCTTCCGGGTTAAGTGCCACTAATCCTCGTGCAAACTGCAACGCCGCAGTAGCAGAATAACAAGCTTCCTTAGTTTCAACAACCCGAATATAATCATTTAACTTTAACAATCGTTTAATATAAATCCCACTTGCTTTTGAATTATCAATTCCCGATTCAGTAGCAGTAATTAAGGTTGTCACTCGTCGTAACGCACTTTTCGGCAACTTTTTTGCTGCTGCTGCACCAAGCGTGACCATATCCTGAGTGGGTGGAACAACAGCTTGCCGGTCTTGTCCAATACCAATTTTAAATTTATTTGGATCCACTCCTCGGGCAGCTGCCAGATCTGATAATTCAATGTAATAAGGCGTTGTTGCAAACGCCATTTCATCAATCCCGATTTTCATGACTTCTCCCTACCTCGCTTAATAATTAATAAAAGCACCCGTGAATGATCCGTTCTTCATCCACGGGTGTCTTTTCAAACACTCAAATCTTGCTTGAGTTTTAAGGAGAGTACAGGATTTGAACCTGCGCGCCCATTCAACATGGGTTCGCCGGATTTCGAGTCCGGTGCATTACCACTCTGCCAACTCTCCATAACGTTTCACATTATATCAAGTTCGCTAGCAATGAGCAAGCACTTTATGAGCACGTCTCCTGAATCATTTAACTGCAGTATAGGTTTGTTGACCATCTTTAGCAGTGAAAACAGCTGCATTACTATCATCTGGATTCATCAAGCTAACAGAGTAACCACTCCCGAGAACCTTTTTCAACTGTTTAGATGTACTTACCAATGACTTAGTTAAATTTGGCCATCCTGCTTGATCAGCTTGGCTAGGGTTCTGAATCACATAGGTAATAGCCTTACTTTCATCACCATCTTTTGGCTGAATCTTAAACGTTTTTGAATCACTATCAAAAGATACACTTCCCATTTTAGTGTAAGCCTTTTGCATTTGTCTTAGAACAGCCATTTCCTTGTTTTCTTGAGTTTGGCCGTTCTGGGACTGTAATCCATTATTAGAAAAAGAAGAAAAACTACTGCGATCAGCATTTTTAGTTTGCTGACTTGTCTGCTGACTTTGTGAATGGTGATGCCAATAAGGTAAATTGATTGCTCCATAAACGGTGGCAGCCAGACTCACTAAAACAATAAAGGTTGCCCATTTCCATTCACGATACTGCTGCCAAGAGTTGACTAAGTAGAACAACCCTAAGATCAACATTAAACCACCAAAAACTACTAATAAAATCATTTTCTACACCCGATTAATATTCCATTAATGCTTTGCAATCATAGTCAGCAATTTTTTGCCGTCCGTTTAAATCTTTTAATTCAATAATAAATGCAGTGCCAACCACGACACCACCCATTCTTTCGACCATATCAATGGTGGCAGAAATCGTTCCACCAGTTGCTAGTAAGTCGTCGACAACTAACACCCGCTGCCCAGGCTTAATTGAATCATTTTCCATTTGCAAGGTTGCTTCCCCATACTCTAAATCATAAGATGACGAAATTGCTGGCCGCGGCAACTTTCCCTTCTTTCGTGCTGGAGCAAAACCAACCCCTAGTTCATAGGCAACTGGGCAACCCACGATAAAGCCCCGCGCTTCAGGGCCAACAACCATGTCAACATGCTTGTTTTTAGCATAATCAACAATCTCATCCGTTGCCTGCTTAAAGGCCTTGCCATCTGCCATCAGTGGTAAAATATCCCGAAAAATAATGCCTTTCTCCGGATAATCTGGGACACTAACTACGTACTTATGTAAGTCTAACGACATAAAAGTCTCTCCTTTAATTAAGATGCAGCTCTTTTTGCACCCATCCTGTTAACTCTTTAGTTGAACTTTTTAATAAAATTTTTTGCACTTGCCAACGGGCTGCATATTCCTGATAAACCCGTGTCTTCTCTAAATTACCCTTTTGTGGATTTGCTGAGATTTTTAACAAGCCATTTTTAATTGTAACAAATCTGAGTTCCAAAAACACTTTAATCATCAAAATTAATTGATCTCCAGTAATCCGCAAATGCTGGCATAGTGCCTCTGCTTGCTGATTAAGATCGATTTGTCGGTGTTGGCGAATTATTTGATATAAATTCACGAATATTGGACGATGTGGAATGGCTACGGCCGCGGATTGACTAGCATTAAAAAGATAAAGTTTAACTTCCCTTACTGCTTGACTATTTTGGAGCACTCGATCCATCTGTGCTATCGCTTGAGGAACATCAACGAAAACTAATTTATCATAATTTCCAAGCTCCGGATGTTTCACATCAATAATCCGTCCATTAACATGCCCAGCAATATTTTCCCGGATTACTGGATTAAAAACAACATAGGCAGCATTTTCCGTAAACATGGTTGGTTGGAGTTGCTTAACTCGTGCATCAATTACCACTGATCCCTCAATTTCTTGATCTTCCAAAAGTAATTGAGGTGTCGTTCGGCCTTGCCAATGATTAACCGCAACCTTGCCAACTAATTTCAGCTGTACATCGGGACTAAAGAAATCCGCACTAGAACCTTTGCCAAATGCTAAGACATCCAACGACTGCCGAGCACCTTTTAAAGTAAATTTGAGGTGTTCGTTATTTTTTCCCATTTGACGTTTGCTAGTGATAATTGGATCAGTAATTTCAAAAATGGGTTCTTCATTATCTGGACCAAAGGGTGCCAATTGTTGAATTTGCTGATATAACTTCTCGGTAATTTCGTCAGGCTGCAAAGTTCCCGCAATCATTAAGCGCGGTTTTTGATTAGCATCCAAATGTTGTTCTTGAGCTGCTTGTTCGAGCACTTTAGCAATTGCTGGAACTTGGGTAATCATAAACGACATTCCACAAGCCATTACATGTCCACCAAAAGCAGTAAGTAATTTACGATGGGGATCAAGCGCTGCAAACAGATCATATCCATCGACACTTCGACCAGATCCTTTCGCCACCAGTTCACCATGATTAACACTAGCCACGATTGTCGGCTTACCTGTTTTTTCAACTAATCGACTAGCAACGATCCCCAAAACGCCCTGATGCCAATCGTGACCAACAATTAGTAACGTCCGTCGCCTAAGATTGTCAGGAGCTTGTGCTTTTTGTAGCGCCTCCTGGGTAATCTGTTCAACCAACTCCTGACGTTGACGATTACATTGATCAACATCCTTGGCTAGTTGTTCAGCTGTATCCTCATCAACCGTCGTTAACAACTTGACACCATCATTACCATTAGCAATCCGACCTAAAGCATTGAGCCGTGGGGCTAATTTAAAACTAACATCCTGACTGGTCAAGGATTGTTCTTGAATACCCGCAATCTTTAGTAATGCTTTAATCCCTGGTCGAAGTCCCGCTTGTAATTGTTGAATGCCAAACTTAACTAAAACGTGATTTTCTTTGGCCATTGAAACGAGATCAGCAATCTCTCCAATGGCCACTAAATCTAGTAATTCCGTTGGAAATTCGCCCAAGAGGGCCCAAGCCACTTTAAAGGCTACCCCCACTCCAGATAAATCACCATATTGATACTGATCTCCGGGGTACTGGGGATGAACAATCGCCACGGCATCGGGAAGTTCTACCGGTAAACTGTGGTGATCAGTAATAACTACATCCACCCCTTGATCATGGGCAAATGCAACTTCTTTTTTACCGGTCACCCCATTATCAACAGTTACCAACAGTTGAGTGCCATCCGTAATTAATCGTTGATAAGCATCCAGATTCGGTCCGTAACCATCCTTGAAGCGATCCGGAATATAATAATTAACCTTGGCTCCTAACGACTCTAGTGTTTCAAACATCACCGCAGTCGCTGTCATGCCATCAGCGTCATAATCACCATAAACCGTGATTTGCTCACCTTGTTTAATCGCCTGAGTGATTCTTGCGACCGCTTTATCCATATCATGAAATTTCTCCGGCGGCTGAATTTGTTGAAGTTGTGGTTTTAAAAAAAGTTGTACTTCATGGACTGATTGAAAGCCTCGGGCAACCAGTAAATTCGCTAATGCTGCACTAATTTGGCACTGTTCTTTAATGTTATTAACGAGATCCGCATCTTGATTGGCAACCCTTTGCCACTCATATTTAGTTTCTAGCATTGTAATTCTCCTAAAAGTAATGAAGGAGCGTGGCCGATGTCTTTTGGACGTCGTTTTCACGCTCCTGATGAACCATTATTAAATGATTTACAAACCGCACCTAATAATGCATTCGATTTTTTATAAAAGATCCTTGTTTTGTTGAAAATCAAAAAACTTTTTAATTGCCCAATCACCAATTCCCGGCATCACTTGGTAAAGCCAACCAATTGCTGAAGTATATCCTGGCACGTTGATTTCACGTGTTTTATATCCGACATTATTCCACACAGTCTTGGCTAGTGAGTCAGGCTCAATAATCATCCAGGATGGTACATGTGATAAGTAACTACCATCAGGATCTGCAGCTGCAAAGAAATGAGTAGCAACCGGGCCTGGATTTACTGTCAACACTTGTACCCCATAGTCCGCAACTTCCATCCGTAAAATATTATCAAATTGAATGACTCCCGCCTTAGTAGCTGAATAAACCGCACTGTTTGGCGTTGGTAACTTCCCTGCTAATGAAGCCACATTAATAATCGCCCCATAGCCTTGATCCATCATTTGCTTAGCAACACACCGGCTAAGATACATGGTTGCTAATAAATTGACGTTCACCATCTTCGCCATAGATTTGCGATTTTGGTTAACGACCGGTACCATTTCACCTAAACCAGCTGCATTTACCAATACGTCAATTTCGCCGACTTCATGGCGCACCTGATCCAACACTTGATCAGTCTGGTCAGGGTCAGTAACGTCCAATTCATATGCAAAAGAAGGCCGACCCGATAAAATTAAACATTTATGGGCTACTTCTTCCAATTTTTCCTTATTACGAGCACATACAACAACAATTGCTCCCCGATGAGCGGCCTCCAATGCCAATTGAGCACCAATTCCACTGGAACCACCGGTAATCAACACAATCTTATTTTTTAATAGTCGTAGTGACTGTAATCTGCGCATCATTTAGGTTGACCTCCTTTAAATGGAATATCATAAACATCAAAGTCATTTACTACTCGGGTATTAGGGAAAATATCCCGAACTTGATATGCAAGACCATAAGCAGCCTTACCTACATACCTTGCAGAAATGTGATTTAGCAATAACATTTTGGCATGAGCTTGCTTAGCAATTTGTGCAGCTTGTGCACTTGTTGAATGGTAATAATTATGTGCTAATTTCGATTCACCTTTGCCAAAGGTACTTTCATGGACTAAAACATCCGCATCTTTTGCAAGCGCAATAGCATTTTTAGTCTTCCGTGTATCACCTAAGATGGCCACTATCCGGCCCTTTTGTGGTGCACCAATAAAATCTTGGCCATTTAAGATGGTTCCATCACTTAATTGAATTTCTTTTCCCTGTTTCAATTCACCATACAACGGCCCTGATGGAATTCCTAATTTCTTCAATTTAGCAACTTGTAATTCGCCCGGATGATCGTGTTCAACTACTCGGTAGCCAAAACAAGCAATCTTATGGTCAAGCTTTTTGGCATAAACTGTGAATGTTTGGTCACTAAAAAGTTGCCCATCATCAGTAATTTCTACAAACTTGATCGGGTAACTCAACCGTGATTCACTAACCCGGAGTGTCGTTTGGACAAACTCTTTAATCCCAACTGGTCCATAAATGGTTAATGGTTCATTCCCTCCCTGAAATGATCGCGAGCTTAATAAACCTGGCAAGCCAAAAATATGGTCCCCGTGGAGGTGGGTTATAAAAATTTTTTCAATTTTTCGCGGACGAATTGTGGTATTTAAAATTTGATGCTGAGTTGCTTCACCAACATCGAAAAGCCAGATTGCATTACGCTCTTCTAATAAGCGTAATGCCAAACTAGACACATTCCGCTGTTTACTTGGCGAACCGGCACCCGTACCCAAAAATTCAATTTGCATCCTTATACCAACTTTCTAATTCTACTGAAGAAATTCAAAAACAAAGTCATCAATCCGGACTTGATCACCATCTTGGATTCCCTTAGCACGGAGAGCCTCGTCAACTCCCATATGCCGTAATTGGCGAGCAAAACGTAATTGACTTTCTTCATGACCCATATTTGTCATGGCAAATAGTTTTTCTAACTTAGCACCTGAGAGTACCCAAGTACCGTCACCATCACGAGAAATATTAAACTCAGGTTCATCCTGGTCAACTTTCTTTAAGCCATAGTGAGTAATTGACTGTTTATCGTGACTTTCGCTATCGAATTCTGGGGCAGCATCCAGAACTGCAGCTGTCTTTTTCATTAAATCATTAATTCCAGAGTGGGTGACAGCAGAAATTGGGAATACTTCAGGAACTTCTGGTAACGTCTGATCATCAGCTAGCATCTTTTTAAACTTCTCCAAATTTTCCACCGAATTTGGTAAATCCATCTTTGTTGCCACAATTAATTGCGGTCGTTTTAATAATTCAGGATCATAGCTTGCTAATTCATGATTGATTGACCGAAAACGCTCCATCGCTTGCTCAGGATCTTCATTGCCCATATCTACCAAATGTAAGAGGACCCGTGTTCGTTCAATATGACGTAAAAACTGTAGACCTAAACCAACACCCTTAGAGGCGCCCTCAATCAAGCCCGGCATGTCCGCCATCGCAAAGTCACGACCATCTGGGAGCATTACCATCCCAAGATTAGGAACTAAGGTAGTAAATTCATAAGCTGCCACCTTCGGCTTAGCGCCTGTGACTACTGATAACAAGGTTGACTTACCGACTGAAGGATACCCAATTAGTCCAACATCCGCTAGCATTTTGAGTTCCAGCTCTAAGTAGTGGTCTTCACCTGGTTCACCATTTTCGGCAATTTCAGGGGCTGGATTTTTAGCGGAAGCAAATCGCATATTGCCCCGACCGCCACGGCCACCTTTGGCAATTACTAATTCATCACCATTTTTTACAAGATCTCCCACAATTTCACCTGTATCAAGATCTCGAACCGTCGTGCCCTGTGGGACTGGAATGACCGTATCCTTGGCATCTGCCCCGGTCATCTGTTTACTCATTCCGTTTCCACCATTCTTTGCTTTAAAAATTCGGTGATAACGAAAATCCATTAAAGTGCGAAGCCCTTCATCAACTTTCAAAATGATGCTACCACCACGGCCACCATCACCACCAGCAGGGCCACCATTTGGCACATATTTTTCCCGACGGAAAGCAACCATTCCGTTCCCGCCTTTTCCAGCATGAGCTTCAATTTTAACTTGATCGACAAATGTTGACATGTTATTTCTCCGTTCTATTTACTTATTAATCTAGTATATTGGATAAATCAAAACGCGTCAAAGTTAATCATGACTGCTTCCCTTGGCAACTTCAGCGTTCTTTTGTAAAGAAACTTTGATGAGCTGCGCAGTCGGCCGATTAATTCCTAGATCATGAATATCATCAACGGAAGCTGCCGCAATTTTGCTCAACGACCCAAAATTCTTCATTAATTTATTCCTGGTTCGAGGGCCGACTCCCTTAATTTCGTCCAATCGTGAACTAAGTGAATGCTTCGTATGAACTTTATGGTGAAAGGTAATTGCAAAACGGTGAACTTCATCCTGAATTCTTTGGACCAAATAAAAAGCCTGACTCCGTGGATTCAGATCCACATGTTCATTGTGTTCACCAAATAAAAGGTCGGCAGTCTGGTGCTTATCATTTTTAACCATTCCCACAACTGGAATCGCTAAGTTTAACTCATTTTCCAAAACATCCTTCACCGCATTCATTTGAATTTCCCCACCATCCATAAAAATCATATCCGGCATCGGTTGATTTTCTTTTAAAAGACGGCTGTAACGGCGACGAATAACTTCTTTAGTACTTGCAGTTTCATCAGCATGATTAATCACCGTTTTTAATTTATATTTACGATAAAGTTTTCTGGCCGGCTCTCCATCAATAAACACTACCATTGCAGAAACAGGGTCCGCTCCTTGAATATGGGAATGATCGAATGCTTCAATCTTATGACCAGGTGGTAAACCAAGCGCATCCGTAATTTCTTTCATTGCCCCCGTAGTTTTACTTTTATCCAGTTCAAGAAGGCGGAATTTTTCACTCAGCGATAATTGAGCATTTTCTTTAGCCATCGACATCAGATCGGCTTTTTCACCACGTTGTGGAGTGCGCACTGGAACACCTAAAATTTCACTAATTTCTTTGTTTGGCAATCCAGCCGGTAACAAAATTTCTCGCGGTAAAATATTATTCCGGCGGTGATAGAATTGCAAAATAAAACTTGTCATTTCTTCAACAGCGGTGTCAACAATTGGAAATAATCGTTTCTCACGTTTCATTAAACGAGCTTGACGAATAAAGAAAACTTGGATTGAGAGCCACCCTTTATCCATATAATAATTAAATAAATCACGAGGAGTTTCGTCACTCGAGATAATCTTTTGCTTTTCAACAGTCACTTCAATGTAATGAATTTGATCGCGAATTTCAGCTGCGCGTTCATACTTCATTTTAGCGGCAGCTGCTTCCATTTGTTTGGTAAGATGGCGTTTCACTTGACCAGTATTACCATTTAAAAATGACTTAATCCGTTTGATTTGCCGCTCATACTTCTCTTCGGGAACGGTTTTAAAACAGGCTCCTAAACATTGACCAAGATGATAATAAAGACAAGGTCGTCCTTGATAACCATTGCAACGCCGCAACGGAAAGACTTTTTGAATAAAATGGACCGTTTCTTCAGCTGCATACACGTTAGGATATGGTCCAAAATAATAAGCACCATCCTTTTTAATTTGCCCAGTGATCATAATTTGGGGATCACGCTCATTTGTAATTTTAATATACGGATAACCTGTCCCCTGTTTTAGTTTAATATTAAAGTAAGGTTGATGCTTTTGGATTAAGGTAATTTCAAGGAGAAACGACTCTTTATTGGTTGAGGTAATAATCGTCTCAAAATCGGCAACTTCCGCAACCATTGCTGCCACTTTCCCTGTATGACTGCTTTTAAAATAAGAGCGAACCCGATTCTTGAGATTTTTGGCTTTACCCACATAAATGATCTGACCATTAATATTCTTCATAATATAGCATCCCGGTTTATCGGGAAGCAATGCTAATTTGTGCTCTAAATATTCAGTCGCCATCATATTCCCCTTTCTAAAATGTTCCTATATATTTTATAACAGCCGAACATATGAACGCAAAAAATATTAAAAAAACTGGTTGCCTCACCAGCAAACCAGTTTAGATTAACACTTTAAGCATCTAAAATTTTCTGTAAAAACTCTTTGGCCCGGGCCGTTTGCGGATGAGCAAAGAAGTCTTCTGGTGATGCCTTCTCCTGAATTCCAGCATCTGCCATAAACCAAATTTGATCCGCCACATTTTTGGCAAAGCCCATTTCGTGGGTAACAACTACCATTGTCATTCCATCATTAGCTAATTGTTGCATTACCTTCAGTACTTCACCAACCATTTCTGGATCCAATGCACTTGTTGGTTCATCAAATAACATTACGTCGGGGCGCATTGCTAACGCTCTAGCAATCGCAACCCGTTGTTGTTGTCCACCTGACAAACTTGCAGGATAAGCATCAGCCTTTTCACCCATACCAACTTCAGCTAATAACTGCTGAGCAATGGCTGTCGCATCCTCATCACTAGTCTTCTTAACCTTTTTAGGTGCTAATTTAACGTTTTCAAGTACAGTTTTATTTGGAAAAAGGTTGAAACTTTGAAAAACCATTCCCATCTTTTCGCGAACCTTTTGCACACCCTTTTCATTCAGGTTCGTAAGTTCTGTCCCTTCGACTTCAACAGAACCACTGGTTGGCTTTTCTAATTGATTTAAGCACCGCAAGAAAGTTGATTTTCCGGCACCGGAAGGACCAATGATACAAATCACCTGTCCTTTTTTAACTTCACCATTGATATTATTTAAAATAGTATTGTTACCAAATTTTTTGGTAAGATTCTTGATATTAATCATTACTTCATCTGTCATGATAATTCCCCCGTCACCTAATATTTATGGTGGTATTATACCGAGTTTTTCATGATTATGCAACATTTTTGAATATATTTTCGTTATTTACGTTTTATATTCAAACAATATACAATCTAACTATGGTATACTGACATTATTAACAAAAGGAAGTGATACGATGGGATTAGTAACCCGACGCAGTGATCAACTAGATAAGTTATTCGAAAACTTTGCAATTGATCCAAAAAAGGCTAAAAAGCCAGATCAAAAAACATCAAAGAATCAAAAGGACCAGAAAAAACAACCAAAGAAATAAGGATTGGCAAAACTGCCAATCCTTATTTTAGTTTTCAATAGTAAAACCGTGGGGATACCGCTTATTTAGGGTTTCAATATTTGTTTTAGCAACTTCATCAAATGGAATATCTGCCCATTCTGCCACTTGTGACAGGTACCAGAGTACATCCCCCATTTCGTGAATCAGTTCATCACGATTTAGTGATTTACCTTTAAATGTATAGTTCTTAACTAGGTCCACTACCTGACCAGTTTCACCAGCCAGTCCCAGTGCACAATTAGTTAGAACTTGCTCATTACCATATAAAGTCCGTTTTGCTGCCTCTTGATATTCATTAAATTCCATTAACTTACCCCCGTTTGTTCTTTAATCCAACGCCAAACATCTTCCTTGCCACGTTTCGACATTGCCGAAAAAAGAACCAGTGGTTGTTTTCCTTGAAACTCAAGTTTATCTTTAACCAACTTTTGGACTTTCGTAAATTGGCTTGGTTTAACTTTGTCAATTTTAGTTGCAACTACTAAAATTGGCAGCTTATAATAAGCCAACCATTGGTACATCTGCAGATCATCAGCTGTCGGCGCATGTCGGCCATCAACTAACATAATTACTCCACGCAACTGATCCCGTTGCGTTAAGTAATTTTCAATCATTTGTCCAAATTCTTCACGTTGTTTTTTTGAAACCTTGGCATAACCATATCCTGGAACATCAACAAAATACAGTTTGTCCTCGACATTATAAAAATTCAATGTTTGGGTTTTGCCAGGCTGACTAGATGTGTGCGCAAAATTTTTTCGATTAATCAAAGTATTAGTTAATGATGATTTACCAACATTGGACCGACCAACCAATGCGATTTCTGGATAATCAGTACTTGGGTATTGGTCAGGATGTACCGCGCTGATGGTTAAGTCAACATGATTTACATTCATTATCGAACCTCACCTTTTCTATGACGCTTGATCATCTTTTAAAACATATCGTGGCTCAGTATGGTGCTCAACACAGTTCTTATCGATGACTACTTCGCTAACATCTTGGCGACTAGGTAAGTCAAACATAACATCCCGCATTACCCCTTCAATAATGGAACGCAGGCCACGAGCTCCTGTATTACGGGCAATTGCCAACTTAGCCATTTCTCGTAGTGCACCATCTGTAAAGCGTAGCTTACTACCATCTAGCCGTATTAATTCTTGATATTGTTTTACTAAAGCATTCTTTGGCTCCGTTAAAATCCGTACCAAATCATCTTCGTCTAACTTCTCAAGAGCTGTCATTACTGGTAATCGACCAATAAATTCTGGGATTAGCCCAAATTTAAGTAAATCTTCAGGAATGACATGTTGCAAAATATTCTTTTCGTTGACTTGATCAGCTTCTTTGGAATCCGTACCAAAGCCAATGGTCTTGTCACCAAGCCGTTCTTTAACAATCGACTCGATCCCATCGAAAGCGCCACCCACAATAAATAGAATATTCTTGGTATCAACTTGTATGAATTCTTGTTGGGGATGTTTACGACCACCCTGCGGCGGAACATTAGCAATCGTCCCCTCAAGAATCTTCAGTAACGCTTGCTGAACCCCTTCACCAGAAACGTCGCGAGTAATTGAGACATTTTCACTTTTCTTTGCAATTTTATCAATTTCATCAATATAAATAATCCCTTTTTCAGCACGCTCAACGTCATAGTCAGCAGCCTGGAGTAACTTTAAAATGATGTTTTCAACGTCTTCACCAACATATCCAGCTTCTGTTAAGGTTGTGGCGTCAGCAATCGCAAATGGTACATTTAAAATTCGCGCTAATGATTGTGCTAAGTAAGTCTTCCCAGATCCAGTCGGACCAATCACCGCGATGTTGGACTTTTGAAGTTCCGTATCATTGTTGTCACCAGTTACCATTGCATTAACCCGCTTATAGTGATTATATACTGCAACTGACAAGGTCTTCTTAGCTTCCCCCTGTCCAATTACATAATCATCCAGTTGTTCCATGATTTCTGCGGGAGTTGGTACCTTAAACGTACCATTATTAACTTTGTCTTCTGCTAACTCCTGTTTAATAATCTCAGAACATAGCTCCACACATTCATTACAAATGTATACACCAGGTCCAGCCACAATCTTCTTCACTTCATCCTGAGATTTGCCGCAAAATGAACAATGGATATTTTGTTCTGTCGTATCTTCGAACATTCGCTAACCTCCAAATTGATCTTACTTCATACATAAAAAAGGGGTGTAACAATAATTACTGTTACAACTCCCTTCTTTAATCAGATTACAGTGATGAATGATTATTTTTCTTCATCCTTATCTGGTAAATCTTGCTTAGCAGAATCGGCAACTAAGTCCACTGCCTTCTTAATTTCAATATCATGAGCTAACATGTCTTTAGTTAAGCTCTTTTCTACGGCATCTTCTTCCATGCCAAATTGCTTAGCCAAATCGCTGATTTCTTTCTTGATGTCATCGTCAGAAGCTTTCAAATCAGCATCCTTAACAATCGCTTCAAGAACCAAGTTTGTCTTAACCCGCTTATCAGCATCATTTGCAAATTGCTTCTTCAAATCATCTTGAGAAGTCCCAGTGATTTGGAAGTACATTTGTGGGTTAATTCCTTGTTGTTGCATACCGGCAAGATATTGTTGAACTTGACGATCGGTATCTTGATCAAGCATTGCTTGAGGAATATCTTCAATCTCAGCGTTCTTAACCGCTACTTCAATTGCGGCATCTTCAATTGCTGATTTAGCAGCTTCTTCCTTTTGTTCTTGAAGTTGCTTCTTTGTCTTATCCTTCAATGCATCAAGAGTGTCAACATCTTCATCGACATCCTTAGCGAATTCATCATCAAGTTCAGGAAGTTGCTTTTCCTTAACTTCGTGAATTTTAACATTGAAGACTGCTTCTTTACCCGCTAAGTTCTTAGCATGGTAATCTTCAGGGAAGGTAACTTTAACATCAACATCTTCATCAGCCTTGTGACCAACTAATTGATCTTCAAATCCAGGAATAAATGAACCTGAACCAAGTTCTAATGAATAGTTATCAGCAGAACCGCCATCAAACTTTTCACCATCAACAGTTCCAACATAGTCAATCACGACTGTATCACCATTTGCAGCTGGTTCGTCTTCCTTCAATACTAATTCAGCTTGCTGTTGACGTTTGTTTTCCAGTTCAGCATCAACATCAGCATCAGAAACTTCAGTATCTTGCTTTGGAACTGACATGCCCTTGTAATCGCCAAGCTTTACTTCTGGCTTAACGGCAACTTCGGCCTTAATTGTCCAAGGTTCACCCTTTTCCATACTTTCAATGCTGATTTCTGGTTGATCAACTGGTTCGATTTCCGTTTCCTTAATTGCTGCTTCATATGCATCTGGCAAAACATCATTTAAAGCATCTTGGTATAATGATTCTTCACCATACATTTGGTTAAAGATTGCCCGAGGTACATGCCCCTTCCGGAATCCAGGAACAGTAATCCGCTTCTGTGTCTTCTTAAAAGCATCATCAATTCCCTTTTGAATGGTTTCTACATCAATATCGAACGTTAATGTCCCTTTGCTGGCTTCGCTATCGCGTTCCCATTTTGCTGACATTTCATTTCCTCCAATAACATCTTAATTAAGCTAATCTCAATGGTTAGCAAATATCATACTTTCTAATTTTACCGTAGAAGAGCAGTAATTTCAACCACAACCGGAAAACTCTCAGCGGTGGATCTCATGATGCAATCCGGGCATTAATTTATGGACTAAATCACTGGTACTTATTCGGAAAGGCGCACGATTCTCATTTGGCTCAAAGCGAAAGGACTTTGTAGCTAAAACATCACCTTAAAAACAAACTCCTACCAGTGCTACTTGATCATACATTAGCTCGGCAATACTAATCGTTTCAGGATGACTATTCAAAACTAAATGTTAATATCTAATGTGCCCAGTGTTCCTGTAATTAACCCTTCATCGAATTCAGTTGTGAAATAGAAATATCGTCAGCCCGTTAATATTTTATTTGTCTAGTAAATTTGAACAATCCCGTTCTTGATCAGTTTTAATCTTCACAAGTCAGGAAAATTTTAAATTTCACTATTATAATTTCTCGCTTTAAAAGCAAAGAAAAAGGACCTAGTAAAACTAGATCCTTTTTAATTTGTCTTGAATTAGTCAAGCACTTCTGATACCACACCGGCACCAACAGTGTGTCCACCTTCACGGATAGTGAACTTAAGACCCTTTTCAAGAGCAACTGGCTTTTGTAATTCAACAGTGAATGTTACGTTATCACCAGGCATAACCATTTCTACACCATCTGGTAATTCGATCTTACCAGTAACATCAGTAGTGTGGAAGTAGAATTGTGGTTGGTAGTCAGAGAAGAATGGCGTGTGACGGCCCCCTTCTTCCTTGGTCATAACATAAACTTCACCCTTGAACTTCTTGTGAGTTTGGATTGAACCAGGAGCAGCCAATACTTGACCACGTTCAACTTGATCGTGTGAAATACCACGAAGAAGTACACCAACGTTGTCCCCAGCTTCACCAAGATCAAGAGTCTTGTGGAACATTTCAACACCAGTAACAGTTGACTTCAGAACATCATCCTTAAGTCCAACGATTTCAACTTCGTCACCGATCTTAACAGTACCACGGTCAATACGACCAGAAGCAACAGTACCACGACCAGTAATGGTGAAGACGTCTTCAACAGGCATCATGAATGGCTTGTCAGTAGGACGCTTTGGAGTTGGGATGTAGTCATCAATAACATCCATCAAGTGAAGGATAACCTTTTCTTGTTCTGGGTCACCTTGAAGAGCCTTCAAAGCAGAACCACGAACAACTGGAATATCATCACCAGGGAAGTCATATTCAGACAACAGGTCACGAACTTCCATTTCAACCAAGTCGATTAATTCGTCATCATCAACAAGGTCACACTTGTTAAGGAATACAACAATGTATTCAACACCAACTTGACGTGCAAGAAGAATGTGTTCACGAGTTTGTGGCATAGGACCATCATCCGCAGCAACAACCAAGATCGCACCATCCATTTGTGCAGCCCCAGTGATCATGTTCTTAACGTAGTCAGCGTGTCCTGGCGCATCAATGTGAGCGTAGTGACGCTTTTCAGTTTCGTATTCAACGTGGGCTGTGTTGATAGTGATACCACGTTCCTTTTCTTCTGGCGCAGCATCAATATCTTCAAACTTTTCTTGCTTAGCCAGACCCTTTTCAGCCAATACCTTAGTGATAGCGGCCGTTAAAGTAGTCTTCCCATGGTCAACGTGGCCAATAGTACCAATGTTAACATGGGGTTTAGTACGTTCATAATGTTCTTTTTCTGCCATTAATGAAACCCTCCTGAAATAATATACAAGTATCATGCCGGAGTAACTCCGACACACCCTTGCTACAATTGTACTACTTCTAGGATTTTATTTAAAGCATTAAATTACGCCCTAGAAGAATTCTTAATCATAATATCAGCTCATTTTTAATTTGTAAACGTCTTTACCGCTTTTTTTCTAAATTAATGGAGATTAATCAAACTTTTTTGGATTATCTGTTGCCACCTATTTGCCTTTTGCCAGGCTACCTGGCTTTCATAATCGTGATTACCAATTAGCACAGCCACCCAAGCTGCGGGATCAGTTATTACTTCTTCAGTCATCGGATATAGACAGAACACTTGTAAATGAAACTGTTGTAAAAAGTTCTTCTGATCAATCGGATTATCTTTAAAGTAATCGCAAATTAACTGATCGACTTCATCAATTATTTTCTGGTAGCTGCTTGTTTCTATTTTTGCAGGTACAGTACCATGATCCTTCCCATCGACGCCAATGTAAGTGACTGATTGAGAATATCGAAGGGCCGCTAGTGTTTTTAAAATAGTATTGCGAATAACTATCCCAACAAAAGGATCCCTTAATATGAATTTTGCTCCCTGGACATACTTATTTAATGGTAAGTGATCAGCATCATGAATAATTTCTTGTTGTTTCCAATCCGGCTGATCTCCCAAATGATAAAAATTCTTAAAACGTTTTTGGAGTGTATGAGCTTGCTCTATTTCAAAAATTTTTTCCGCGTTCACGATTTGGGTCAAAAAAGGTTCCTTTGCATCCTTTATAGTAAGTGTAATTCTCGCTGGAATAAATAACTGATTAGCTAACAATAGTTTTATCCAAAAAACAAATCCTTTTGTTAAATAATCCTCTTCATACGGTAATGCTTCTTGATAAGCCCGAACAGCTTGTCCATTCCGATACAAAGCTCTAACATACAGTAAATTGACTTCCCATGGTGCCTTTTCCTGACAGATTGATGCTAATCTATCAATCACTTCATCGTCTTTTTGTTCTTTAAATAACTTTTCAGCTTCCAGAATTATTTTTCTATTATCATGTTTCATATCTTATTCCTCAAAATAGTGCGTGACAGAATTCTGTGAAATACAACCCCAATAAGTACAAACAAGGGTCCCAGAGTTCGACTTACCGAACACTGAAACCCATTGTATGCTGCGATGATCGCATTTTAGTCAAAATGCCTTTTTTGCTTACTTTGTTTGACGATCATTTTTACGTCCTCGGCCTCGACCAGACCGTTGCTTTGGCTTAGTCTTTTCTGTATTTTCATCCTTCTTCTTTGAATGATTCTTCTTTTTCGGATGTTGATTAATCTCCATAATAACCGGTAAAATCACTGGATGACGTTTAGTCTGATTAAATAAGAATCGGTTAAGTTTATCCCGAACGTTCTGCTTTAAATGACTCCAATCAAATTCCTTTTGGTCGAGATCTTCTTGAATAACCTTCTCTACTAAATCCGCACTCTGCTTCATTAGTTCACGGTTAGTTTTCACAAAAACAAATCCACGTGACGTAATTTGTGGCCGAGTTACAATTTTTTTATTCTTGCGATCAATGGTTGCTACAACGACAAAAATTCCATCTTCAGATAGGATTCGCCGATCACGTAAAACAATATTTCCAATATCACCGATACCAGTACCATCAATCATAGTATTACCAACTTCAACGTGATCACCAAGGTAAAGTTCGCCACCTTTTAGGGATAATACATCTCCCTTATTGACAATAAATACGTTTTCACGTGGAATCCCCACTTCCTCAGCCAGGAGTGCATGTTGGTCCAGCAAACGATATTCACCTTGGATTGGCATTAAATACTTAGGACGCATGAAATTAAGCATTAATTGTTCATCATTTTGGTTAGCATGTCCTGATGGATTAAGGTCTTGTGAGATGAACTTAACATCTGCGCCAGCGCGATATAACGCATCCGTAACCTTTTGTTCCATCGTTTCCATTGCATAAGACGGGGTTGTTGTGATAAACGCAAGATCATTTTCACCAAGTTGCACATCAGGATCATCACCGTTAGCAATATCATTCAGCGCTTTAAGGGGTTCACCCATCCGTCCGGTTACAAGAATCACAACTTCATTGGGTTCTAGTTCAGTAGCTTCATCCATTGAAATTAAAGTATTATCCGGCACTTGAATCTCGCCGAGCTTCATCGCCGTATCAATAATTTGTTCAATGTCACTTCCAGAAAGAACTACTTTCCTACCAGTTTTTTCAGCGGCATCCAAGATTTGCTGAACCCGCATAATATTTGAAGCCACACTTCCCACAACAATCCGGCCTGCGTAATTATCAAAGGTATCTCGAATATATTCAGCAATGTCTTTTTCCTTCGTACTTGCTCCAGTAATGCCAGCACCTGCTGAATCACTCATTAGAAGTAGTACTCCCTCATCGCCAATTTTAGCTAGTTGAGAAAGATCAGTCCGGTAATCACCACGGGCAGTTTGATCAAATTTAAAGTCTCCTGTGTAAACAATATTCCCTTCATCAGTATGTAAAACAATGCCCAACGTTTGAGGGATGGTATGCGTTGTGCTGAAGAATGTAACAACAACTCCATCAAAATCAATCTCTGTATCGGGATCGACCACATGGAAATCATTAAATTTTTTAACTTGCTTGTTATTTTTCACCGCCAACTTGGCAAGTTCAATTGTTAACTCACTACCAAAAACCGGTACACGAAAATCCATCAAAAAGTATGGTAGCGCTCCAATTGAGTCGGCATGCCCTTGTGTCAAGAAGACACCCGCAATTTGATCCTTATGATCCAACAAATATGACCAATCAGGAATTACAAAATCAATCCCCATTAATTCATTTTCTGGATATTTTAAACCGCAATCTAGAATAAAGATTTGCTCGTTAATTTCTACTGCATACATATTTTTTCCATTTTCGCGAACGCCACCAAATGGAATTACACTAATATTACTCAATTTAAACTCCTTCATTTTCATATTTAGAATATTCAATTTTTATGGCAGTTAACCGGATGTTAACCGCTAAATATTCAACTCTTAATCTATTAAATTTAATGATAACATAATTTATCGCAAAGGTGAAAAATAACACAATAAATAAAAAAGAACGAACACTAATGTCCGTTCTAGAAAATAAATTAACGACGAAGGCCTAAGCTCTTGATTAGTTCACGGTAAGCTGGCAAATCAGTCCGACGTAAGTAGCCAAGCAGATTACGACGGTGACCAATTTTCTTCATTAACCCACGTTGGGAACTGTAATCATGCTTGTGTTCCTTCAAGTGTACGTTTAATTCGTTAATTTCCGCAGTCAAAACAGCAACTTGCACTTGAGTAGAACCAGTGTCCCCTTCATGAGTTGCGTATTGCTTAATGAGTGCATCCTTCTTTTCTTTTGAAATAGCCATTGCTATTTTCCCACCTTTCATAAATAAATTGCCCGTCTCTAAGTAAAACGTCGGTGAGGATCGTTAAACTGAGAAAGGGTTTGGCAAACTCGCCTTAGTCAATATAACTGAAATTTGATCTAAACGCAAGGTAACCTAATGAATTTCTTGGAGCTTTTCCTGAAGAAAGTTGCAATGCACCGGATGATTCTGTATAATGACAAATGTTGAAAATTCAGGTCAACTAATACCTAAAGGTGGACGGAGGTGAAATTCATGCCAATTATCAAGTCAGCCATTGAACGTGTACGTGTAAATGAAAAGGCTGCTGCCCGTAACGCTTCACAAATGAGCGCAATGCGGACTGCAATCAAGAAGTTTGATAAGGCTAAGTTAGCTGGTGAAGGTGACCTTGACAAGCTTTACAAGGATGCTATTTCAGCTATTGACCACGCTCACGCTAAAGGATTAATCAAGGCAAACAAGGCAGCTCGTGACAAGTCACGTCTTTCTGCACGTTACGCTAAATAATTAATCTCATAACGATCAAATAAAAGAACCGGGTAAGAATATTCTTACCCGGTTCTTTTATTATTTCCTTACCTGCTGAGAATACTGGAGCATGAATAAATGGAATAATAATTCTGGTGAACGACTCGTCGTCTTTAACGCTCGCTCGCAGCGAATCAGTCCTAGATACGCATTCATTAAATCCGTTAATGAAAATTTCCGAACCATTTGTAACCCTAATTTGACGCGGTACGGATGAACGTTTAACCGCTTTGCTAAAGTGCCTTGGCTAAGGCCACGGGCACTTAAAATCTTCAACTGTAATAACAACCGGAATTGACTAACCAAAACTGCATTAATTTGCAGCGGTTGTTGCTCACTATCTAGCAATTGACGGTATAAATCTAGCGACTGCGTTTGCTGATGATTTAAAACCGCCGTTACCAAATCAAAAACATTGCTATCTAATGACTGTGGAACTAACTTCTTAACCGATGCCATCGTGATTTCTTGATCATGGTAGTTAAGAATCATTAACTTTTTCAAATTAGCAACCATCAAGCTGTAATCGGCATTAGTTCTTTTTACCAATTCGTCTAAGGCCCCTGGTGCAAACTGAAAACCAGCAGCTGAAACCTGTGTTTTAATATTTTCGCGTGCTAATTGTTCGTTTAGTGGCTGAACTTCAACGGTGACTGCTTCTTTCTTTAATTCTTTAACAACTCCTTTGCGTCCATCAAGTTTCTCATATGGTGCCATAATGACCAAGATTGTCGACAATTGAGGATGAGTTAAATAGTTTTTTAATAATTCAGGGTTTTGTTTCACCTTTCCCTTTTCTCCACCAGTGGTTAAAAAAGCTGGCTTGTTTAAAAAAACTAATCGTCTTTCACCAAAAAAGGGTGCTGACATTGCGTCATCCAAAGCTGTGGAAAGCGATTCTTCTTCCAAATCATAAGAGCCCACATTCATCACACGTTCTTCCTTGGGAACTAAATTTAAAAACGCTTTTTTAGCCTTTGCCATCATTACAGATTGCGTACCTAATACAAGGTAAACAGGGGCTGCTGCAGCAGTTTTTAGTTGTTTTTTAAGGGTCAATGCATCCAAGCAAATTCATCTCCTTTTAATGTCGTTTGAAATTTTCCTTTTTGATGACAATAACTATATTTTATCATTCCATAATCTTGCGTGGACCAAAATGGAATTTTCAGCTGATTCAACGTCGTAATCGTTTCTGGATTAGGATGCCCATAGCGGTTTCGTCGGCCTGCAGAAATAATCGCTAACTTTGGATCCAATTGCCGCAAATAGTATTCATCACTAGAAGTTTTACTCCCATGATGGCCAAGCTTAACGACATCTGCTTTGATTTTTGGATACTCTTTAACAATTTGACGTTCGCCTGCTTTACCTAAATCACCACTAAAAATAAATGTCCGGCCGCCGAATCGTCCATATAAGACTAATGAGTCTTCATTTTTACCCTCGCCCACTCCAAATGGATGGAGAATTTGGAGTTTTGTATTAACTAATTCGAACTGATTAGTCATAGGCAAAATTTTAATATCAGCTGGAATTTGATTTGTTAGTTTCGGTAACTTTTCCATTCCGGCTGGTACCACAATTTTTTTGACCGTTAATTCCCGACAAATTGTCGCGACATTGCCAATATGATCATCATCACGATGACTTAAGAAAAGTAGATCCAAACGATGGATGCCCCTACTTTTCAAATAATTAACACTAATCCGTTGGGCATCGTTATCCTGATAGTGAGCTTGTTTCCAGTGGGGAACCTTAAACTGTGGTCGACCTCCAGTATCAATCATCACAATCCGCCGATTAAACGGTTCACGAATTAAAATTGAGTCACCTTGTCCGATATCAAAAAAGGTAACTTCACCCGTTAAAGGGTAACGATACCAGATCAAGGTGATAGCATACGTCAGGATAATGATCCATCTTAACAACTTCTGTCGCTTTACCCCCGCAATTGCAAGAATACTGGAAACTACTAACCAAAATGTCAGTACAGTATTCAACTTACCAAATACCAATGTTCCAGGCAGATTGGCTAACCATTGAATAACACGTTGAAAATATAGCAATCCCCCATTTCCCAGTAAAACTACAAGAGGACACACCTTACCCATTAAGGCGCAGATCAACACCAATGGAATAATAACCAATGAAAATAATGGAATCATCAACCAATTAATCACAATTGTTAGCAAATGAACTTGATAAGTTGCATTTAAAATAACTGGTAAGCTAACAATGGTCAGCCCAATGGTTTGATGCAATTTGCTCTGCCACTTAATCCGCTGAAGTGTAAACGATAGCAAATAGCTTAATCGTCCACCTAAATTCAATAATATCCCGGGAGCGATTACAAGCTGAATTATTAAACTGAGTGACCAACTATCTAAATGGCGTAGTTTAGGAAATAATTGAGCAAATAATCCCAATTCCATCATTAACACGGCCCGCGTTAAACTAATTGAACTACCACCTATAATCCAATAAATTGGAAGAATTATTATCTGGCAACCTGTTATCCATTCTTTGGCGATATTTAATGTGTTCAAAAAGCGCCGAACTAAATTGCATAAAACGGTAACATGCAATCCCGATAAACAAAATAAATGGATAATCCCCAGAACTTTAACTTGACGAAGCATTTCGCCAAATTCTTCATCATTAATTCCCAGTAATAGGCGATTACAGAACAACCCTAACGGCTGGGGAAATGACCTGAAATAATGTAATAAACAACACCGCCAGTAATGTAAATAATCTATCTTCCTCATTGGGAGAATCTTGATGCTCACACAGTCTCCCCGCAAACTTTTCACAACTGCTTGCGAGTAGTAAAAACGTTGCGGATTAAATTGATTTTCATTTGTCGCTGGTTTGAGTGGTTCGACAGTGCCACGGATCTTTAATTGAATAGGCGTACTGGCAGATTTTAAACAATCTAGTTGATGACGAGACGAAAATACCACTGTTACAATATATCGCTGACCATCATCTGCTCTGCTAACTACCCGCATTCGATTACCATTAACTCTTATTCGGTCTGGTAAAACTTTAATAATCCGTTCGGTTTCAAATGCTGATTGCACCCTTTGGTGATTAGCAATCTTTATTATTCGCGCGCAATTTCCACCAACCATCAGCAAAACAATTACCGTTAAACAGAACGTTTTCCAAGCGCGTCGGTACAAAATTCCAAATAATAAAATTAATAGTAGTGCAATGCACCACCACAATTGTGCCAATAAGATTGCACTGAATAGGCTTCCAGCAATCGCTGCATAGAATATAGAATTCCTGATTAGTTTCGGTCATCCGGATAAATATACTGATCCAGATTAACTTCCTCAAGAATATTTGAATCTAACCTAATTTGGTGTAATTTAACATTTTTAAGACGAATGAGTTTCATTGCGTATTCATCATTATGATAATTACGTAAATAATTAATTTGCTTAATACCAGCTTGGAGAAGACTTTTTGTACATTGCAAACAAGGAAAATCTGTAACATACAAAACGGCCCCATCTGTTGGGGTCCCAAACTTAGCACATTGTAATAATGCATTCATTTCTGCATGAATGGTACGGACGCAGTGACCATCTCGCATGTAACAACCAACATCAATACAATGATCATCACCTGCGACGGCCCCATTATAACCACTACCAATAATTCGCTTATCGCGCACCAAGATTGCCCCTACCGACAGCCGACGACAAGTTCCTCGTGACGCAACAAGACCAGCTTGAACCATGAAGTATTGATCCCAATCAATTCGCTTTTTCATTCTCCATCCCCCTTTTTGTTGTTAAGTATACCAAATTCTTGATTATCCATCAGATTAGACTGCTAATTGATCTTTTAATTTTGCAACGGTTTTCTCACCAAATCCAGTAATATTCTTTAAATCATCTGGTGTTTTAAAGCCACCATGTTCATTTCGATATTCTAAAATCTTATCTGCTTTCTTATCACCAACCCCATCAATTTTAGTTAGTTCTTCTTTAGTGGCGGTATTTAAATTAACTTTCGTGGATGAAGATAAATTATTATCACTCCCTAGTGGGTCACCCAACGGAAGCACTTGTTCACCGAAACGTGGAATTTGAATTACCTGTTGGTCTAATAATTCCTTAGCTAAATTAACCTGATTTAAGTCAGCCTGACTTGTACTACCACCAGCTGCGGCAATCGCCTCTTCCACACGTGAGCCTTTCAATAAATGATAAACACCTGGGCGGTTAACAGCGCCTTTAATGTCAATACACACCTTGCTGCCCTTTTTCGCTTGGGTACTGGCCACCGCCTTTTTCTTTGCCAGCTCTGGTTGAACTGGTAACCGATCGGTTGGCTGTTTCGTGAAACCGGCAGAATGCGTCAACATAAGTAAAATTAAAGTTACCACTAATCCGCCAACGATTAACAGTCGCCAATGTAACCAACAAAATTCTTTTATTTTTTCTATTTTAATCACCCCCCTATAATATAGAGACGAAAAAAAGTTTTTTCCATTAAAAAAAGTGATGAATTATAAATTCATCACTTAGTATGATTTTCAAGATAATTGACAGCATCTTTAAAACTCGTTACTGGAATAACTTTCATCCCCGGAGCATATTTTTTGGCTGTTGCTTTGGCCATTTGATAATTCGTTTGGTGCCCCTCTTCATACTTCAGCAATAGCTTGGAAGGCTTAACATAAGGAGCAAAGAAAATCTTCGCACCAGCGCGGTGAGCAGCCACAACCTTTTTATCAATTCCACCAATTTCACCAACCGTACCATCACGATTAATTGTCCCAGTACCTGCTATTTTCTGGCCATGTCGTAAGTCACGTCCACTAATTTGCTGATAGATTTGTAAAGCAAACATCAATCCACCAGATGGACCACCAAGCCTTCCCGGATCAACATTTACCTTTGGCCTAGTATGGACCTTTGTATTATCAGTTAAGATAATGCCAATTCCCACGCGTGAATTAGTAATCTTCACCAATGGTGCCGTTGCTGTCCGTTGCTTATTATTGTGCAAATAAGTGACCGTTAATGAGCTGCCGAGCTTTTGTTTACCAATATATTTTTGATAACCATGGGCCGTATCAAAATGATGACCATTAACTTTGGTAATCGTATCCCCAACTTTAATTTTACCCTTAAATTTAGAATCCTTTTGCACTTGCAGAACATAAATTCCTAAATAATCAGTTTTGACTGGACGATGATCCGCTTTAAAAGCGACCGCAATGGCTTGATTAACTGCACTTTGCATATAAAAATCTTGAACCCGGTCAAATGTTTTGCCACTTTGTCCGCCAGTGACATCTTGGGCATTCTCAATCGTTGTGTTAGGGGTTAGTTTAGCCCACAAATACGTTACCGGCCGCGCCTGTTGTAAATAGACGGAAGTAATCATAAAACTTCCCTTCCGCTTATCTGGATGCCCCGGAATTGTGACATACGATTTTAGATTGTCAGCACTACCAGGACTTTCAATATATTTATTTAGCGGCCAAAAAACAAACCATCCCAAGAAGAGTACGACGGCGACCGCCGCGAAAACTCGACGTAATATTCGTTTATCTTCTTTTTTCATTATGTTTCTTCACCTGTCTCATTTGTCGCTCATCGAGTCGCTTCTCAAGAGCGGCATTAATGTTTGCGGGAAGATAGGCCGAAATATCGCCTCCCGCCATTGTGACCTCTTTAAGTAAACTACTTGAAAGGTGTTGATACTTAGGATCAGCTAAGAAAAAGACTGTTTCAACCTGATCATCCAAAAACTGGTTCATTGTTGCTATATCTCGTTCGTATTCAAAGTCTTTCGAATTACGTAGTCCGCGCATCAAATAGTCAGCACCAATCTTATTCATTAAATCAACCGTGAGTCCTTGACTTGTGATTACCGAGACATTATCTAGGCCGGCAACCGCTTCTTTAACCTGTTTTAGCCGTTCATCAAGTGTAAATAATGGGTGCTTACTTTCATTAGCCATCACTGCAACCGCCAACTGATCAAATAACGCACTTCCCCGCTTGATCAGGTCAAGGTGACCAAGGGTTAATGGATCAAAACTTCCCGGAAAAACTGCAACTTTCATTATTCACGTGCCCCCTGATATTGGTAAATTGTCAGAACTGTAATTCCATATTCATGTTGACGAAAGAGTTGGAACCCAGTCAAATCGGTTGGTAAACCAGCCTCCTGATTTGTCTCACATACCACTAGAGCGTTCGGCCTCAATAGCTCCTGATCAACCATCTTTTGAATATCCTTAATGATCTGCTGCTTCGCATATGGCGGATCTAAAAAAACAAGATCAAACTGCTTCCCTTGTTCAGCAAATATATGGAGTGCTTTATGCGCATCCTGTTTTAATACAGTAAATTGTTGTTCACAATGTGTAAATGCAACATTCTGCTTAATTGTTTTAATCGCCGCGTATTGACGATCAACAATGTCAGCATGCTCAATGCCTCTTGAAACGGCTTCAATACTAAGTCCGCCACTGCCACCATATAAATCTAAGCTTTGACCACCATCAAAGCATGGTCCGATAATATTAAACAATGATTCTTTAACCTTATCAGTCGTCGGCCGCGTCGCCATCCCCGGAACCGCATTGAGCCGTCGACCACGAAATTTACCTGAAACTACCCGCATTCCTAATCATCCTCATCGTTCTTTTTGTACACGCCGGTATTTGCCAAACGAAAAACAGTTGGATCAATATTTGGCCACTCTGAGAGTTCCACTCCCGTCACATTGTGGAGAGCTAAAATTTTTTCTTCACTTCTTCAATCTTGAATTGATCAACATATAAAATTACGTAATGTAATCGTCTAGAATAATACATTATATGACCATAACGGCGAAGACGACGGAGAACGTGTGCATTATTAATATAGATAACCAACCCTTGACGATCTGTAATCTTGAATAATTTTTTCGTTTCCATCTTTTACTCCCTAGTTATGTTGACGATACAGCCGGCTTACATTGAGAACTAAACCAATCGCCGCACTCAACACTAACATACTCGAACCACCATAAGAAATAAATGGTAACGTCACCCCAGTAATCGGTAACAGTCCTGAAACACCACCAATATTGAAGAAGGTTTCCACAGCAATAAAAGTGGCAACACCATAACACAGTAGTGCCTGATATAACGAATTAACCCGTACACCTAATTGAATCGTTCGACAAACGATAATCATCATTAAAATTAAAATTGCGGCAACCATCAGCCAACCCATCTCTTCACTAATGATCGCTAAAATAAAGTCAGTATTGGGTTCTGGAAGGTACCCCATCTTCTGAATACTATTACCCAAGCCAACACCAGTTAATCCACCATTCGAAATCGCATAGTAGGAGTTAACCAGTTGATTGCCAACCCCACTATTATTACCAAATGGATTAATATAGGCAACAAAACGGTTTACTTGGTAACCATGAAAGTGATTAACAATAAAGCGTGCAAAAAGTGGTAAGCCAATCACAATGGCAGCCAAAAATGCTAGCAAAAGTTGCACCCCTTTGCGCCAATTAATTTCACTACCAAGAAACATCACAATCACAATAGCACTATTGATCGCAAAACCACCAAAATCTGGTTGAATCAAAATTAAAATTAAGAGCAACGCCGTAATAATTAATGGGTAGCGTGTACTCCAAATATTGTAAACACCAGCCTGTTCATTATAGTGTGCAAACTGATTTGCTAAATAAACAATCAAAAACAATTTAGCAATTTCTGCTGGTTGAATACTGAAGAAACCAAGGTTAATCCATCCCTGAGCCCCGTTCACAGCTGCCCCAAATATTTTTACATATAATAACATTACTAAGAGCACAGCAAAAAAAATCATTAATAACCGCGAGTGGCGGAGAATCGCCAATCGCATCATTGCTACCACCATAGCAATCGTAATCCCCATGACTACAAAAATGGCCTGACGAATTAAGTACCCAGTTGGTGACCCCCCGTTTTGCATTTCAATACCAGCACTCGCTGAATACACCATAATAATACCGATAATACATAACCCTAAATAGGGAAACGCAATCCAGGGATCAAGTTGTTTGATTTTTCTTAACACTTTTTGCATTGTAGTCCTCACTCACAAAGAAATTAACAAAAAATATTATACACCACTTATTTCTTCAAAGTTGCTTTCTAAAATAAATGAGGCTGAGCAAATCCCAGCCTCATTAAAATAGTTTACTTTCGTGATGCTGCTTTACGACGTTTAGCAGCCTTTTCACGTGCATTCGTATTCAAAATGTGCTTCCGCAAACGAATATTTTCTGGAGTGACTTCGCAGTACTCATCTTCATTCAAGAATTCCAGTGACTCTTCCAAAGTGAAGTGAGTTGGCGTCTTAATCCGTGCCATTTCATCAGAACCAGCGGCCCGCACGTTCGTTAAGTTCTTACCCTTTGTGATGTTGACAGTGATATCGTTTTCACGACTGTTTTCACCGACAATCATTCCTTCGTAGACTTCCGTACCTGGATCAATTAACAAAGTCCCACGGCTTTCAATTCCCATCATTGCATAAGTGGTTGCCTTACCGGCATTCATGGAAACCAGGGTTCCCTTTTGTCGACCAGGGTTCCAGTTCTTAATTACCGGAGCATATTTTTCAAAAGTATGACTCATAATTCCGTATCCACGCGTAATTGACATGAACTCAGTTGAGTACCCAATTAACCCCCGTGAAGGAACGAGGTAAGTCAGACGGGTTTGACCATTATTGTCAGGTTCCATGTTCTTCATTTCACCCTTACGCTTATTTAAGCTATCAATAATTGATCCGGTGTATTCATCAGGCGTATCAACAATAACTTCTTCAAATGGTTCACACATTACACCGTCAATTTCACGATAGATAACTTCTGGACGAGATACTGATAATTCGTAACCTTCCCGACGTAAAGTTTCAATCAGAATAGAGAGGTGCAATTCACCACGTCCAGATACTGTCCATGCTCCAGGATCATCCGTGTTTTCAACCTTCAGCGAAACATCAGTTTGCATTTCACGCTTCAAACGATCTTCCAATTGACGAGCAGTCACGAACTTACCTTCGCGACCCGCAAATGGTGAATCATTAGTCCGGAAAGTCATCCGCAATGTTGGCGGATCAATCCGTAATGGAGTAATTGCTTCCGGATGGTTAGGATCAGTAACCGTTTCACCAACGTTGATGTCTTCCATTCCCGAAACGGCAATTAAGTCTCCAGCTTCAGCTTCTTGAATTTCTTCACGCTTCAAACCGAAGAACCCAAATAATTTAGTAACTCGGAAATTCTTTTTAGATCCATCAAGCTTCATCAGTGTAACATTATCACCGATCTTGATCTTACCACGGAAAACCCGGCCAATCCCAATCCGACCAACAAAGTCATTGTAATCAAGAATTGCCACTTGAAACTGAAGTGGTTCATCTGAATTATCAACTGGAGCGGGAATTGTCTTGACAATGGTATCAAATAATGGCTTCATGGTGTGTTCTTGAGTAGAAACATCGGAATCGTAACTAGATGTCCCATTCATTGCAGAAGTGTAAATAACAGGGAAATCAAGTTGGTCTTCATCTGCCCCTAGTTCAATAAAGAGGTCAAGAACTTCATCAACTACTTCTTCTGGACGAGCACCCTTCCGGTCAACTTTGTTAATCACAACGATTGGTGTCAAGTGTTGTTCCAAAGCCTTCTTTAAAACAAACCGCGTTTGAGGCATTGTCCCTTCAAAAGCATCAACGACCAAAAGAACTCCGTCAACCATCTTCATAACCCGTTCAACTTCACCACCGAAGTCGGCGTGACCTGGAGTATCCAAGATGTTAAATTGATATTTACCATACTTCACTGCGGTATTCTTTGAAAGAATCGTAATTCCCCGTTCACGTTCAATGGCGTTAGTATCCATTGCCCGATCTTGAATATCAAAGTGTTCTGGTAAAGTATCAGATTGCTTCAGCATTTCATTTAGCAAAGTGGTCTTACCGTGGTCAACGTGTGCAATGATCGCAATATTACGAATATCATCACGTGATTTCATGCTTAATCTTCCTTTCGAAACTTAGTAATTTAATATGATTTCATAAAAAAACTGTGACCTTCGTCACAGTATCAACGGCTAATTCACAAGTTCCAAAACATCATCTGTAACCTGCTTTGTCGCTACCAATACAAGGTTAGATGATAGCACATCGACGCTCTGCTCGTCAATTCCTTTCACAACTAATCCTAGTTCTTTTGCTAGAACCATTCCAGCTGCTAAATCCCACGGCTTTAAGTATGAAAGGTAACCGCCAATTCGTCCAGTTACCACGTAAATCATCTCAATGCCGGCACTTCCATACATTCGTAAACCACGCGCTTGGCGTTCAACTTCACGAACATTATGACCACCATCAATAGTCAATCCTGCATTGACAACCATTAAGCTATCATGAAGATTATTATTAGCTGGAGCATTAATTTTCTGATCGTTAACAAATACTCCCGCACCATTACCGCCATGATACAATTCGCCATTCATAACATCCATAATGTAGCCATAGGTTGGCTTACCATCGACATAAAGTGCCACCATAATGGCAAAATTACGGTGTTGCATAACGAAATTCATTGTTCCATCAATCGGATCGACGATAAAAACATGCCCATTCAGTGATTTAACTTGGTCGCCATACCCCTCTTCACTAATAATCTGGGCTGTCGAATCAATTTTTCGTAACTGTTGATTTAAATACTGTTCATTCTCCTTATCAACAGTTGTCACCAAATCTTTATAGCTTGTTTTCAGATCAACATCATAGGATTCTTTCATCCGCTGTAGAGTACGTTTTTGAATATCCCACATTAAATCTTGAACTCGTTGGTCAATTTCTGATAGCATCATCCTACCCCCGTGCTAGCTTAATAATATTTTGCTTGCTATTTTGTGCAGCTTTGATTACATCATACAATTGATAACCACTTACCGCATAAAAATTTCGCCCCAATTGCTTTTCCTCTGATTTGGCTGGCACGATTTTTTTAAATTCACGGTATGATTTTAGAAGAGTTGAACGTGCTACTCCGCTTTCATAGGCAGCTTCAACATTATTTAATAAACCAATCACCGTCTCCAGCTCTGTAGTTGTCCAGCTTGGGTCAATTGGATACGAATAATTACCATTTACCATATTATCCACCTCTATTTTTTATTATTTTACCATTCTTCTTTTGAAATGACGTCTTAGTTTTAATGCAACCATGAAATATTTTGTGATAGACTTATATATTAAAGAAGTTTGGAGGTAAAAGAATTGTTTTTAATGAAAGATATTGTGCGTGATGGCGACCCTGTGCTTCGCCAACGTGCCGCTAAAGTTTCATTTCCCTTAACCGACGAGGAACGAGAATTTGCTCATCAGCTAATGGAATATCTTGAAGTTAGTCAAGATCCTGAACTATGTAAAAAATACGGGCTCCGTGCTGGTGTTGGCTTAGCCGCACCACAAGTTGGGGTCTCAAAACAAATGGCTTCAGTCCTTGTTCCGGCAGATGAGGAAGGCGGTAAACCACAATTTAAGGATGTCATCATTAATCCAGTCATCGTTAGTGAATCTGTACAATATGGTGCACTAACCGAAGGTGAAGGATGCCTTTCCGTGGATAAAGATATTCCTGGTTACGTGCCGCGTCATGATCGAATTACGCTGAAATATCAAGACGTGGATGGTGAAACACATAAAATCCGTTTAAAGCACTATCCAGCGATTGTTTGTCAGCATGAAATCGATCATCTCCGCGGGGTTCTTTTCTATGACCATATTAACAAAGAACATCCATTTGAAGCGCCAAAAGATACGGTGCTATTTGGCTAAAAGGGATTGGCGAATGCCAATCCCTTTTATGATTCCTGCAACTTGCGCAGGTCATGAACATATTCATAGGATGCTTCATTTATTAAATAAGTTACATCCATATGAAACTGCTTTTTTCCTTGCCACCAATCCGTAATTTTAAAAGCCTGTTGAGCTTGCGAATAATATTCAATGGCACGTTGGTGGGCAACTTCATTTATTCGTCGTTCCAATCCGTCACGGGAAATTATTTTATCCCCCAGTTGTTTTTCTGATGTCAAATTAACGTTATACTCAAAGGAAAAGACCCCTTTCCCCCAAATATCTGAAACTAATTTAGACGTACGATCACAATAATCCAAACCAACTTCTTCGTCCAACACCTTAAATACCACCGCATCAGTAATCTTCTGTGCTCGCTGCCGAACAATCAGGGTCGCTCGTCGAATCAAAAAGCGATGAACCACTTCATAAAGTACACCAACAATGATTACAGCAATAATAATGATCCACACTAAAGACATCCAAATTCTCCCTCAATTAATTATTTATTATCAGGATACCACACTCGGGCGACAGCTCTTAGATTTTGTGCTAAAATAAATTGGTATTTAAACGTTATTCAAATAACTTAAAGGAGACTTATACATTTATGACTTTCAAAGTTTATTTCCAGCCTAGCCAAAAGACTACTCCACGTCGGGAAAACACTCGTTCCCTATATTTAGAAGCGGCATCTGAGGCGGAAGCTCGGCAATTAGTTGAAAATAATACTGAATACAATATTGAATATATAGAATTATTAGATGAAAAATCGCTAGAATATGAAAAGCAAAACGCCGATTTTAAGATCACCAAATTCTAGTAAGATCTTTTTCTGGATAACCGGGACGTTTTACTCGCCCCGGTTTTTCATTTTTGAAGGGAAGATAAGCAATGCAGTATTCATTCATTATTAATCCGCATGCCCATAGCGGACAGGCTCAGGCAACCTGGTCCCAATTAAAAAATTATCTCGATACCAACAATATTGAATACCATAGTGATTTCACTCGTTACCCTGGTCACGCTACCGAGATTGCTAGCCAATTTGCCAATCAACCAACTCAAGATATGGTGATAATAGCAGTCGGTGGTGATGGTACCGTTGATGAAGTCATTAATGGTTTATACAATCATGAGCGACCAAAAATTATTAATCAAATTCCCGTCGCTATTATCCCAGCTGGCTGGCAAAACCAATTTGCAAAAGCACTGGGTATTCAGTCTCAACCAGTGGATGCATTTCAGCAAATTCGCGTTACAAGTGAACCCACGACCATCAATATTGGTCATTATCATGAAAGCATTAAAGATGAGGATGGCTACTTCATTAATACTTGGGGGTTAGGATTCGATGCGGCACTCCTCAGTCATCGGAATGGTTTGAAAAAAGGTCAACGTAAAATGGGCCCCCTATCATTCATGCGTAATGCGGGATCAATTCTCTACAATCAGCAACCATATTCATTAATGGTTCAGGAAAAGCAGCGACATTTACTTTTCGCTAACAACTTCATTTCAACCTGCTTTAATTTCTTACCAGAAGGTTCCCGTCAACAACGCTATCAGTCATTATTGAAGCCAGAACTCGCTTTGCTAATCATCGAACAACGAAATTGGCTCCTTACCTTTTGGACACTTTGTCTTCTCATAACAGGCCACATCACAAAATCCAGATGGGCTCATTTTATAACCGCTAAACAGTTCCACTACACGACTTCTTCGCTTGAATTTGTTCAAAAAGACGGTATTGAATTAGGAAACCGCTTTGTAGACGTCACAGTGGAGAGCGTTCCTTGTCATATTTGGCAAACTAATTCTGCAAATACCAAATCAATTGATAAAAATAATTAAGGTCCTTAATAAAAACTTAAACTCAAGTTCGATTACCTTAATTTCTGAATGAGGGCAAAACTTCAGTAGTCATAAAGCTTATGATGGCAACGTTTCTAACTAATTACGGAGCAGTGATATTCACTGCTCCGTTTCATTTTTGTTTTGATGACCAAAACCTCTTTATAAACTTTTATTAAACAATCACCGTAATGATCGTTTAATAGATAAATATTGGTAAAATGATTATAAATGATTTAGTAATCGAGGTGTAAGTATTGGTATATCTTTATTTTCATACAAATGATCCTTCGAAAAGAAAAGCGATTCGGTGGTTCCGTGATCATAAAATTCCAGTAATGGAGAGAAATATTGAAAAACAACCACTGACTGCTGACGAAGTTCTCCATTTACTTAGCATCTCGTTAAACGGCACTGAAGATTTAATTTCCCTTCGTTCACGGGATACGAAAGCTCTGAAAATGGATCGCCCTAGCGTAACCATCAATGAATTCACAGCAGCTGTTCAAACCAGTCCACGAATCTTAAAAAACCCAATTATTTTTGACACTAACAAGCTCATAACAGGATTTGATCAGGAGAAAATGGGCATTTTTATTCCGCAAAGTGAACGACGTTTAGAGCTCTCCGAATTGCTTGCCAAGTTTACCCATCCGCAAGGGCATATTAAACTAGCCTAAAACAACCTTCAGACTTCAAAAGTCTGAAGGTTGTTTTTTTCTCTAGATTTAATGAAATAGTGTTTGCAATGATTGTTGATTGTGAACCCGCGCAATCGCTTCTTTAATCAAATCAGAAACTGTTAATTCAACAATCTTTGACGAACGCTTTGCCTGCGGAATCAAGATAGAATCAGTCACCAGCATTTGCTTGATTGGCGATTGTTCAATTCGCTCCACAGCACCAGCTGAGAGGACAGGATGTGTTGCAACACCATAAATTTCTTGTGCACCCTCATGCTTTAACAACTCCGCAGAATTAGCAATCCGGGTACCGGTATCAACAATATCATCTACAATAATGGCAACTTTACCTTTCACATCACCAATTAGCGCCTCTGGCATTCGTTCGGCTGTATGCAAACGGTTTGAATTATCACGTTTATCAACGATGGCAATTGGTACTCCACCCATATGCTCAGCAAAACGCCGCACTAAAGAAACTCCAGCATGGTCTGGCGCAACAATGACAACATTTTCGTTCAAATGATGTGCTTTTAAGTAATCAACAAACGTCATCGCAGCACGTAAGTGATCTACCGGAATATCAAAGAAACCTTGCACTTGCGGTGCATGTAAGTCGATTGTGATCAACCGATCAATTTTATCATCTTGTAATAAATTAGCAACCAATTTGGCTGTAATGGGTTCCCGAGAACGAGCTTTACGGTCCTGACGAGCATAACCATAGTAAGGCATGACCACGTTAATCTTCTTGGCACTAGCCCGACGAAGTGCATCAACCATAATGAGTAATTCCATCAGGTTCGTGTTAACAGGATCCGAAACGGATTGAATTACATATACCTCTTGTCCACGGACACTTTCGTTGACCACCACCGAGATTTCACCATCTTCAAAATGACTCACGGTACATTTACTTAATGGAATTCCTAACTTCTGTGAAATTTTTTCCGCTAACGGCTGATTGGAATTTAAAGCAAATAATTTAACGTCTTTTGCATTCTTTATTTCTGTCATTTTTCAATCCTTCCGCCAAAATCGTGGTTAATATATAACGTTTCATTCTTATTATTGCAGGGTCTGTCTAACATTTCAATATGAATTAAAAATCACTAGGTTTAACTCCAGCCATACCAATCATTGGATCAATGAGCTTTTCTTCAATCGCCTGTGGAGTTAGCTTAGCAACAACTGGTTGCTCATTCTCATCAACCTGGTCTGTCTGTTTACGGGACTCCTCTTTTTCATTCGAAGTGTCTACGGTAATTTCATTTTTCAATACCATGTTGATCCGTTTAGTTAATGTTGTTTGCCGGTACTTAGTTGGTGATTCCGCACAGTTAACGAAGGCTTGTGGACTACCAACCATTAGTAACGCTTGGGAAGAACGGGTAACAGCAGTATATAGCAGATTTCTGTGCATAATAGTTGGGATTCCTGGCCGTCTTGGAAAATAATCATCGGTCATGATAATAATCACCACCGGCGCCTGACTTCCCTGTGCTTTATGAATCGTCATACAATAGGCCAATTGGAGAGCATTAATTTCATTCAGTCGTAAATACTCTACTTCTACACCATCAAAATCAACCACAACTTTCTGCTTAGCAACAGCTTTTTGCGCACCATGAATGACATTTTGTCCTTCAATTGTTTTGATAATTCCCAAATCACCATTAAAAACATTTTTATCCGGATCATTAACCGTCTGCATGACTTTATCGCCCACTCGTAAAATACGGCTACCAAGTTGAATCGCAGGCTTTGTTGGCTTATCTGGATTTAAAGTTGCCTGTAAAACACGATTAATATTAACCGTCCCGGCAACCCCACCGTGGATAGGGGCTAAAATTTGAATATCCATAATTGGAACGTTATGTTTATCATGATAAAGCTTTACTGCTTGCGTAATTAACTGCGGAATATTGTTTAAACCCGCGTAAATAAATTGACGATGCGCATACTGATTGACCTGTTCAGGAGCAAACAGTTCCTGAGTTACGGTTCCCTCATTAATCCGGTGTGCCAATGGAATAATTGAAGAATGGCTGGATTGTCGATAAATGTGTTTAAGCCGTCGTTGGGGAATCTCTTCAGCGGCTAATAAATCATAGAAAACTTGGCCTGGACCAACAGATGGTAACTGATCACAATCCCCCACTAACACAAGATGGGTTCCAGGATTAACTGCAGATATTAGGGCCGTAAATAACGCTAAACTGGTCATTGACATTTCATCGACGATTAATAATTTGGCATCTAGCGGATCAAAGTCCATTTGCATTAGCTGGTCATCATTGATATCAGCAGTTAATCCCAGTAAACGGTGAATGGTACTTGCTTCAATCCCCGTTACCGAATTGATTTGCTTGGCCGCCCGTCCTGTTGGCGCCACCAACATGATATCTTCTTCACTTAATTTCGGATGTAATTTCAAGTAAGTTTCAACCAGTCCGTTAACAATTGTTGTCTTACCCGTGCCTGGACCTCCAGTGAGTAGCATGACTGGTGATTCTAAGGCCTCTTTAATGGCAGACGTTTGGACCTGATCGTACTGATAACCTTTGTCCGCTTCAATTTCACTAATCGCCTGTTGAAAGTACTGTTGATCGACTGGATGATCATCAAAAACGTGCATTAGTTCTGCAAGTTTTTGGGCAATTTTCCATTCAGCATTATAAAATGCCGTCTCATAAATATACTGAGAATCCTCGATTTGAATTTGATCTTGGTCAACCAATTTGTTTAACTGTTGGTTAAAATTTGCTTGGTCAAGTTGATAATTTAAACATCGATTAGTGGCAGTAAACAAATCAGTCTGCGAGGCATAGTTTCCCCCTTGTCGATATATAAGCTCCTTTAATGAGTATAGAATTGCTCCTTGCAAACGCCTGGAATCACCTGGGGTAATCGAGTAAAAGCGCCGAGCAATTTGATCCACGTTCTGAAAAGTAATACCATCGGTAAACAAATCAATTGCGATCCGATAAGGATCTTGACCTATTTTGGTTAAGGTTTGAACACCATATTGATCAAAAATCAAATTAACCTGTCGCTCGTTAAAACCAAATTGTTGTAGTTTTTTAATGATTTGACCAGTTGAGTTTCCAAAATCTAATTTAGTAAAAAATTCTATTAACTTCTGACGATCATTTTCACTAATTTCAGGAATTTCAGCTAAGCATTCAGGCTTATCAAGAACAATATTCATTGCTTGACCACCTAAGGCATCAAAGACAAGACGACTACTCTTTCTTGGGTGTGCTAGATGAACATTATGGTACTTTAAGTATGTTACTAGCTGACCACTTGACTGTGGCATCACAACGTGACACCCGGTACTAGCAAACTGCAGCCCATAACGTTGATCATCCACGACCCGGCCCTCAAACTCATACCGGTCGCCTTCCACAATTTCTCCCAACTGTCCCTTAACCGTAATACTTTCTTGATCCCATTCAAAATTAGCATCTTCTACAGATACTGATAAAATCCGAAAAAGACCACGTTCAAAAATCAGGACCTTAACCGTGCCGATAAATGAAGTTGGCCCAGTTGTGGTCACCCCATCAAGATGCTGAACTGGCTGATAATATTCTGCCATTTAAATCTCTCCTCCTGATTTTTGCTTTAAAAATAGAAAAAAGTCATTAACAAAGGATGTGCCTCCACCAATGACTTCTCATCATCTATTTAGATTGTGGTTTGTTGATCTTTTGCAAAGCGCGTTGAATGTCCACAATCTTTTGCTTGCTTTTTTGGTAGTAATCTAAATCAAGCTGTTGTGCCTGATCAAAGTACTTTTCAAATGGTTCATCTAATGCCATTGCTACTAGTCCACGGTTGAACTGTGTATCTGCTCGTCCTGGATGGTGCAGTAAGATTTGATCATAATACTGCTTGGCCTTGGTAAATTCACCTAACGCCAACATGGAATCACCTAACGCTTGGTTAATTTCTGGATCATCCGCAGACAAATCATACGCAGTTAAACCATACGCAACTGCTTGCTTATACTGTTTCTTCTTCATGTAACTTTGCGCCAGCATCAGGTAAGCATCCGCTTTTAATTTATCATCATTAATCTTATTATATAGCTTGATTGCTTCATCAATTTTGCCAACGGTGTAATACAAATTACCTAACCCATATTGCAAAAAGTTAATAGCCCGTTCATCACCGCGTTGCTCAAAAATTCCTAAAGCCTTCTGGAATAATTCTTCCGCTTGGATATAATCATTTAAGCGCGTTAATAACGAACCTAGATCATAATAATTATTAAACTTATTTGGCTCTTCATCAATGGCTTTAACCAGCCGATGTACTAATTGCTCACTTTGCTGTTTTTGTTCTTCTTGTCGTTCATTGGCCATTTTAATCACCTCATCAAATTGTATCGGTCGGATCAACACTGGTCTTATGAAGATAAGAAGTGTCATTCCATTTTTCAAGCTGATAATCTTTGCCATCAGTTGTTTGCAAAATCGTGGTCGATGTATTACTCAATCCGCCCCGATCTTTTAAATGATTCATCGGAACTTTTAACAACCCATTAATCGCCGCATTGAGTGCCGCACCGTGAGATACCACTACAATATTGCCATTGGGAAATTGTTGCACATAATCATGCACTGCTGCACCAACCCGGTTAATGACTGATTCAAAGCTCTCACTCTTAACCACTTCAGGATCATACTTATCCGGATGATGACGGAAATTATCCAAGACTTCTGGCCACCGATCAGCAACTGCGGAAAATTTCATTCCCTCCATTAAACCTAAATTAAATTCTGCTAAACGCGAATCAATGGTTAATGGAATTGGCCGATCCAAAGCTTCAATTAATTTTTTAGCAGTAGTTTTTGCACGGGGAAGCGGACTCGAAAAAACATGGGCGATGTTAACCGCTGCTAAAGAATGGGCTAACAACTTAATCTCATGATAACTTTCTGGCAACAGTGGTGAATCCCCATGGGCGCCTTGATACTTAGCAGCAAGGTTCCACTGTGTCTTTCCATGTCTAATAAAAAATATTCTCGTCATTTTCTCACCATGCAATTACGAAATTTTACTTAGTCTTATCATAACAAAAAAAACGGGCTGATGACGACTTTTTATCTAATTTATTTAGTAAAAAAGAGACCAGCCATAAATCCAGTCTCCCAATTATTAAATATACTGCAATTGCCGTTCATGACTGAATGCCCGATCAATGATCGCACTTCCTAGACATTCCTGACCATCATAAAAGACCACTGCTTGACCTGGAGTAATTGCACGTGCCGGATCATCAAACGTCACCGTCACCTTAGTTTCATCATCACTTATATCAACGGTAACTCCTTCGTCAACCTGACGATAGCGGAACTTAGCAGTACAGTGGAAATGGTGACCATAGCGACTTACCACATCGTCGACCCAGTGAATATCGCTCGCTTCAAGGTGAGTGGCGTACAGGTGCGGATTACTATAACCTTGACCAACAATAAGGACATTGCGCTTAATATCCTTACCAATTACGAACCATGGCTCATTGCTCTCTTTATTACCACCAAGACCTAATCCACGTCGCTGACCAATCGTATAATACATTAAACCTGCATGTTCGCCAACAACCTTTCCATCAATGGTTTCCATCTTACCAGGTTGTGCAGGAAGATATTGACTAAGGAATTCACGAAAATGACCATCCTCACCAATAAAGCAAATCCCTACCGAGTCTTTCTTATCCGCAACTGCTAAACCAGCTTCCTTCGCAATTTGACGAATCTCCGGCTTAGTGTAATTTACTAATGGAAACATCACATGATCCAATTGTTCATGATCTAACTGACTTAAAAAGTAGGTTTGATCCTTATGTTGATCCTTAGCTCGCATCAGATGCATATTGCCATCCGCATCACGCTTTAAGTCTGCGTAATGACCAGTTGCGACGTAATCAGCCCCTAACTGGTTGGCATATTCAATAAAAGCCTTAAATTTTATTTCCTTATTGCAAATAACGTCCGGGTTTGGTGTCCGCCCCTTTTTATATTCAGCAATAAAGTACTTAAAAACGCGATCCCAGTATTCCTTTTCAAAATTAACCGAGTAATATGGGATCCCAATTTGGGTTGCCACCTTGGCAACATCCTTATAATCCTCGGTCGCGGTACAAACGCCATTTTCATCAGTGTCATCCCAATTTTTCATGAAAACACCCACGACGTCGTATCCTTGCCGCTTCAATAGCAGTGCAGTAACAGATGAGTCAACTCCACCACTCATTCCGACAACTACTCGTGTATGACTATTATCAGCCATGCAAATCACCATCATTTCTAAATAGATTCTGGATCCATCTACGATTGAAGGTCGCATGTCCAGTATTTTTTATTATAACAAACGTTCCATTGATGGTCACTGGTTTTACTTACTTTTTGTCAAAGATACCGCGCTCAACCATTTCATTTAAAATAAAATGGAGTTGAGTAACGAATTCATCCTTTCGAGCTTGCGTAAAAATATTAACGTTACTGAGTCCGTTCGTACTTACCGTTGACATCTTAAACCCAGTTAAATCATCGTTGACCGTGATCTGTAATCGCGCAAATGGTTTAAAAGGTGATTGCCGATCAAGAGAACCTAAATAACGATAATTTTCCCGCTTGGTTCGCTCAAAACCTAGATCAATTAACGTATACTCCCTAATACGATCGCTTATTTGATAGGCATCTGAGTCACCAGCTAATTGGACTGTTCTTTGAAATTCCATTATGCTGCCTTCTTTAATTCATCAAATAATTCTAATAGCATCTTTGCGGATCGCTGACCAGCTTGAATAATAAATTCATCAAAACTAACTCCCGCATCTTCGTCACCAGTATCGGACATGGCCCGAACTACTACGTAAGGGACACCATGATCACTGGCAACTTGACCAACTGCTGCGCCTTCCATCTCAGCTGACAAAGCATCTGGGAAATAATGTTTAATTTTCGCAATAGCGTCCTTGCTAGCAACGAACTGGTCTCCAGAAACGATTAATCCCTTTTCAATCTTTAAGCCGGTCTTTTCACCAGCCTTTGCCAGTGCATCCCCCCACTTTTGGGAAGCGGCAAAGCGAGCCGGTTTACCTGGTAACTGACCATAAACATAATCAAAAGCCCGGGCATCTGCGTCATGATATGCCGTTTCAGTTGAAATCACAATATCACCAACATGCTGGTGCTCACCAATTCCACCAGCCGACCCAGAATTAATGACAACATCGGCACCAAAATCAGTAATTAAATGTTCTGTCGTAATTCCTGCCTCTACCTTGCCAATTCCTGATTCAACCAGCACAACTGATTGATCGCTGATCGTTCCTTCAAAGTATTTCTTACCACCAATTTCATTAATTTTCTCGTTTTCTAGATGGCTTAACAACTCTTTTAATTCCTCTGGCATCGCACAAATAATTCCAAATTTCATTTTATTTCTCCTATCCCACAAAAAATAATACTAAATACACCAAGATGATTGCGATTACTAATCCAATCATGATGTGATTCAATTTTTTTCGCAACCGATTGGTTTTTTCCTCAGTGATGGTGGCTTGTTGCGCCGCCAAACTCTCTTCGCGGCTTAAGTAAGGTGATTCTTGTTTTGTCGAATCCTTATGAATTAATGGTCGATCATCTAAATTAGCTTGGTCTTGACTATCTGAATGTTGCAGCGGTTGTTGTAGGCGATGTTCCTGCTGTTCACGGTATTCCCGCCTCGTCATTTGATATTCCTCAGTCATTAACCATCCTCCTGACTCAGCCAATAATAAATTGCCATTACGGTTTTCTGATCATCAATTTCACCATTTTCAACCATTTGACGTGCTTGGTCACGACTAACTCTTAAAATCTGCAGATTTTCATCTTGTTCCTGCGGTAATTGATCGTTAACTGAGCTAATCCCAGTTGCCAAAAATAACGTAATTTGTTCATCCGTAAATCCAGGTGAACTATACGTAGTGGCAACCTTGGTTAAATTAGCCGCCTGCAAACGAGTTTCTTCATTCATTTCTCGGCGTGCAGCATGAAATAGATCATCATGGTCCCGTTCATCCACCTTTCCGGCCGGAATTTCTAACGTCACCTTTTGCACAGGTGCACGCCATTGCTTTACTAAAATCATTTCCTGCTCTGGAGTAATGATCAACAGTGCAATGGCAGCGGCATGACGAATAATTTCGCGACTTGCTGCTTGCCCTCGTGGGGTGGTTACTTGTTGTTTTTCTAAACGTAAAATATGACCATCATAAATTGTTTGTGATGATTTAACTCGTTCTCGAAAATTCATCCCTTTAACCTGCCTTTAAACCACTTTAACGTGCGCGGCTTGAAATCCCTTCACGCTCGGGATAATTACAAAGCCAACTTTCGTACCCACCTGAATGAGATGACGCGAACTTTTTTCAATTCCTTTAGTATGCATAAAAATTTCACCATCATGAGGTGAGTTAATAAAACCCCAGCCCTTGGTTGGTTCGTAACTTTTTACCGTTCCAATAATCATTAACGGAATTCCTCCAAATAAAAAATGAATCATAGCGAATTGCTATGATTCATTCTACACCACTGCCTTTAGCTTGTCATGAACCAAACCGCAGCTTGATCTTTTCTTATTTTTCTAAGCCTTCAGTTACAGTTTCGGGAAAATGCTCACGTACAATACGTGCACAGCGAGCGCATAATTGTGGATATGCTGGATCACTACCCACATCCTCTTTTGTCATCCGACACCGAGCACAAACTTCACCAGCTGCTTTTTGAACACGAACAGCGGCCCCATCATTAAAGTGTTCAGCTTCTGACGGCGCTTCATCTACAGCATGAATTTCCAGATCAGAAACCCCTAATAGCAAAGCTACATCATAGTTTAACGCGTCTAAAACTGCCTTTTGACTTGGCTTGACATAAAGGTCTGCCCGTGCTTCCAATGAACGTCCAATCAATTTATCATTCCGCGCATCTTCAAGCACCTTGAGAACGTGTGAACGTAATTCCATAAATTGATTCCACTGTTCTAACAATTGTTCTTCATTAGTAAAGTGACGTGCTTCTGGAATTTCAGTTAGTTGAACAAATTCTTCCGGTTCATTCATGTAACCCCAAACTTCTTCGGTGGTGTGTGGCAAAATTGGCGTTAGCAATTTAACCAAACCAACTAAAATTTGATAGAAGACCGTTTGCATAGACCGCCGTTCTAATGAATCAGCTGGTTGAATGTACAAAACATCCTTGGCAACATTCATATAGAAAGCAGATAGATCATTATTAACAAAGTTAATCAATAGTTTGTAACCATCAAGGAAGTCATAGGCATCAAATTCCTCCCGCATTTTGGCTAAGAAATGATTAAATTTCACTAACATATACTGATCAACACTGGTTAACTTCTCGTATGAAACCGTATTTTCATTAGCATCAAAATCGCTTGTATTAGCTAATAGGAACCGGAAAGTGTTCCGAAGTTTTCGATATGCCTCAGAAATTTGTTGGAAAGTCCCCATTGATACTCGGACATCAGCAGATGTATCAGCGCTCATTACCCAAAGACGAATAATTTCGGCCCCCATCTGTTGAACAACCTTGGCAGGATCAATGACATTCCCTAATGACTTTGACATCTTCTTACCCTTTTTATCAAGGGTAAATCCTTGGGAGAGTACACTCTTATACGGAGCATGACCTGAGACGACCACACTTGTGATCATACTAGAATTAAACCAGCCACGGTATTGATCAGAACCTTCGAGGTAAAGGTCTGCAGGATATGTCAGGTAACTACGTTCATTTAAAACCCCTTGGTGTGAAGAACCAGAATCAAACCAAACATCCATGATGTCCGTTTCCTTGATAAACTCGCCATTTGGTGAATGGGAACTAGTAAAGCCATCTGGTAATAAGTCTTTAGCTTCCCGTTCAAACCAAACATTTGATCCATATTCCCCGAAAAGATCCGCAACGTGGTTAATGGTTCCCTCAGTCATAATTGGAGTTCCATCCTCTGCATAGAAAATTGGCAGTGGTACGCCCCAAACCCGTTGCCGGGAAATGACCCAATCGCCACGATCTTTCAACATGTTGCGTAAGCGAACCTTTCCCCATTCAGGGAAGTACTTAACCTCATCAACGGCCTTTAAAATTTCATCACGCATCTTATCGATGGAAACAAACCATTGATCCGTTGCCCGGAAGACAATTGGCTGCTTTGTCCGCCAGTCAAATGGATAACTGTGCTTTAATGGTTCTTCGAGTAGCAGGGCATTCTTTTCATCTAGTAATTTCAAGGAAACATCGTCCGCTTTTTGATAGAAGACGCCATCAAATTCAGGACCATTTTCGGCAGTCAAAACCCCTTGGTCATTCATTGGCGCAAGAATTGGTAAATCATATTTCTTACCAAACCAGTAGTCATCATCCCCATACCCAGGTGCTGTGTGAACAAGACCAGTCCCAGTATCGTCAGTGACGTAATCACCTAAACCAACCAGAAGCTCACGATCAAGGTATGGGTGTTGCGTTGTGACGTATTCGAGCTCTTGACCCTTTACCGTCTTAACGACTTCGTATGATCCCCAATCAAGTTTGTCTGCAATTTCAGCTAATCGGCTGCTTGCCACAACAAACTTACGGTTATCATTAGCCGGTTTAACGACTGCATACTCAAAATCAGGATTGATTGCCACCGCTTCGGAAGCAGGCACCGTCCATGGTGTAGTGGTCCATACTACTAAGTAGGTATCATTATCCAGCACACCTTTGCCATCCTTAACTTGTTCAGCAAAGAATGCGGTTTTAGCTACAACATCGTGGTATTCCACTTCGGCTTCCGCAAGTGCTGATTCGGAAGACCATGACCAGTAAACTGGTTTTTTAGCCTGGTACAGGAGGCCCTTCTTAGCAAAGTCACCAAATACCTTAATCTGTGCTGCTTCAAATTCCTTGTCTAAAGTTAAGTATGGATGATCCCAATCACCACTGACCCCAAGGCGCTTAAAACCAGTCATTTGTTTTTGTACTTGTTCTAGCGCATATTTACGACAAAGGTCACGGAATTCGGCCGTCGACATCTTTTTTCGATCATAACCAGACTTAGTTAATTGATGTTCAATTGGTAACCCATGGGTATCCCAACCAGGAACATATGGTGCTCGATAACCAGTCATTGACTTGTAGCGAACAATAAAGTCCTTGCTAATCTTGTTCATGGCATGGCCAATATGAATATTCCCATTCGCATATGGAGGTCCATCATGTAAAACAAAGGTTGGCTTCCCTTCATTTAACTTTTGTCGTTGTTCGTAGACTTTATTTTCTTCCCAGAGCTTCTCACGTTGCCCTTCAGTTTCTGGCAAGTGACCCCGCATTGGGAATTTGGTTTTACCCAAGTTAAGCGTATCTTTAACTCGCATCTTACTTCCCCCTTAGTTGATTATTAATTCTAAAATAAAAAAACAGCTCCATCCGCAAGGGACGAAGCTGTTCGTGGTACCACCCTATTTTAAAGTAATTATTACTTCCTTAGGCATTGCATAACGGGAATGACCCGGCAGTTTCTACAACTTTCAAAACTGCACTCCGAGCTGATGGGGACACTCATAAGTCATCGATTTTCACCAACCATCGACTCTCTGCGACATCCTAGTATCCTCGTGGTCTCGTCAATATTTTAGAATTATTAGTGATCAGACTTATCACTGTCCGGGAAAATCACAACTGTTTTCCCCTCATCATTAGCGACTGGTTGATCAGCAGTCGCTGATGAATTTGTGTTTTCATCTGGTGTTGTGTCAGAGTTTACACTGCTTTGTTGAGCATTGTCAACCTTGTTGCCCAGAATCTTTTGAATTTCTGTAAAATCACTCATGTCAGTGTTAGCAAGTAATTCATCCCAATCGTTACTCTTAACAACTTCTAATTGTGATTCTAACATTACTTGCAGACGTTGCCGGAAAATCCGCGTTTGCTTCTTTAAATCGTTCGTTTCCGTTGTCAGTTTACGAGTGGAATTTGTACATTCCTCAATTACCGCATTAGCTTTTTCATTGGCTTCTGAAACAATATCGGTTGCCTGCTTTTGGGCTTCACGCACCATAATTTCGGCTTCTTTTTTCGCGTTATTTTTGACTTTATCAGCCGCTTCTTGGGCGACCAAGATGGACTGATTTAACGAATCCTTTAAATCAGTAAAGTATTTCAGCTTTTCTTCGTTTGCCTTAACCATTTCCGAGAGTTCTCGGTTTTTTTCGTTTAACTCTTGAACGGTTTGGGCAACCTCATTTAAGTAATCCCGGACTTCACTTTGGTTAAAGCCCCGCATTTTAGTATCAAATGTTTTATTAGTAATGTCCTCTGCACTTACTGTCATGATCATTCCTCCAAAATATTATGCCTTAATTAACTGTATCTCTAGTCGAAGATTATTTTTCCGGTTTTTTCCACCAGTTTGCAATAGTTTAATTCTGCCACCATGTCGAACAGAAATTAGATCATGAATTGCCAGCTGATAATCTGGACGATCAATTTCTTCCCAATTAACCCTTACTAAACCATGTTCAATAGCCGACTTAGCACGATTTCGTGAATAGTTAAAGGTATTAGCAATCACTGCATCCAAGCGCAGTGAAGGTACCGTAATTGATACTTTCTCCCAATCATCATCCGGCAAAACTAATTCATCTGGACTAATTCTTTCAAACTGGACATTGATTCGGCCAATTCGTTCCAACTCTTGGTCAACAAATTGGCTAACTTCACGGCTGACAGCTATTTGCCACACCAAATCATTATTCAAAATATCACCAAAACTCCCCCTGGTTAACCCACTTCCAAGAAGTGTTCCCAAAATTTGTCGATGGTGTAACTCAACAAACTTTGTGGGATAGTTAATCTGGTAATAATTAATCTGAAAATCCTCACGATTAGGTTGATAATAATCAGGATAAATTAAAAACCGTTGCATTTCTGCATCGGGATAACCACCCCAACTTTGAAATCGTAAATCTTCCTCACGATTAACAAGCGTTTCGGCAATAAAGATCTGTCGCGGATTCAAAAAATTGGTCAATACTGGGCGGTACTCACCTTCAGCAGTGGCAATTTGATCCAAAACTTGATTAAGAAAATCCCGTTCGTCCGGTCGAAAATGTTGACTAATGTTTAAATCAACCAAATTATTCACCTTACTAACAAGGAAAGCATTTGAACTCCCCGTTGGGCAAACCACAATACCAACACCGCTACAATTGGTGCAAAACTAACCCCACCAAGTGGTGGTATGATTCGCTCAAACACAGCCAAGTATGGATAAACTAGTTGGTTCAAGAAGCGTCCTAAAGAACTTTGACTCGCTCCAGGGAACCAAGATAATAAACACCAAATAACAATTAGAAATACATACAGGTTAATCAGGCTATTCACTGCCCATACAATAAATCCAATCACAATCTCTTCTCCAACTTCGTTTAGTCATCAAACGATGGATGACTGTTTTCAATGTCCGACATTGTCTTACCAGTCACTTCAAAGTTCTTCGGTGTACACAAGAAAATTTGCTCACCAATCCGTTGAATTTCGCCATCCATTGCAAAGACAGCACCATTTAGAAAGTCTACTGTTTTGATAGCAACTTTGGCATCCATCTGCCGAAAGTTAATAATAGCAGCTTGACCATTTAATAATTGCTCCGCAATATCGCGAGCATCACCATAGATCCGTGGTTCGAATAATGCAATTTTGCCATTCTCATGTAATGATTGCACACTTTTAAGTGAAACAACTTTCCGATTGTTGGTTGTCTGTTGTGTTGGTTGATCATCATAGTAATTAGCTGCTGCGGCATCATCATTCATCCCAAAAAAGTTATTTAAAAATTTACCAGCCATGTCAATCTCCCCTTTCTGATTTCAATTAGATAAACAAAAGGAGGAACACAACGTTCCACCCTCGATTTATTAACGACGATTCTTAAAGAATGCAGGTGTAGAAAGATCTTCTCCTCCATCATCAACATTCGTTAAATCATCATCTTGAACACTAAAATCAGGTTTTTTCACATCATCAAAGTTACTTTCCCGATTATTTGGGCGGTTAACTTCTTCACCCGGATCATTCCAACCACTAAATGGGTCTTGATGATCATCTTGATTTTGGTCAGCAGGAGCAGCATTCCGTGGTTGATTTTGACTAACATTTAATGGAGCTGTTCGATCATCTGCAGACGTCGATCGTTGAGCAGCATTATTTTGTTGCTTCCCTTTGTCAATTCCCGTAGCAATTACGGTGACTCGAACTTCATCATTGAGATTATCATCTACAGACATCCCAAAGGTGATATCCACATTTGTATTAGCTGCTTCACGGATTACACTCGAGGCTTCTTGGGCTTCAAACATTGATAAATCCTTGCCGCCAGTAACGTTTACTAGGACGTGTTCTGCCCCGTCAATTGATACTTCCAGTAATGGTGACGAAATTGCTTTCTTGGTTGCTTCAGCAGCACGGTTCTCGCCCGTCGAGGAACCGATCCCCATCAATGCTGAACCTTGATTGGTCATTGTATGACGAATATCAGCAAAATCCAAGTTGATGTATCCAGGGTTAGTGATTAGATCAGAAATACCTTCAACCCCTTGACGTAAAACATCATCAGCCTCTTTAAAGGCTTCCATCATTGGCGTCTTCTTATCAATCATTTCAAGGAGTTGGTTATTAGCAACAATGATTAACGTATCAACATTCTTCTTCAGATTTGCTAATCCTTGAGCAGCAAGTTTAGCTCGACGAGTCCCCTCAAAGCTAAATGGTCGAGTAACAACCCCAACCGTTAAAGCACCTGAATCCTTGGCAATTTTAGCAATCACTGGAGCGGCACCGGTCCCAGTACCGCCACCCATACCGGCGGTTACAAATACCATGTCGGCACCTTCAAGGATCTTAGTGATTTCTGATTCACTTTCTTGAGCTGCCTTAGCACCAACCTCTGGATTAGAGCCAGCGCCTAATCCACGCGTCAACTTAGGTCCCAATTGAATCTTAGTTTTAGCAGCTGAACCATCCAGTGCTTGTAAATCAGTATTGGCAACAATAAAGTCAACACCTTTAACTTTTTCATTGATCATTTGGTTAACGGCGTTGCCACCACCGCCACCAACACCAATAACCTTAATGCGGGCGCCTTCCATCTCCATTTGATCGTTTGCGTTCGTTGGATTGTCCATAAAATTTCCCTCCGTGATTACTTAATTAGTCAAAAAAGTTGCTAAAGAAACTCTTAATTTTACTTTCTCCTTCAGATTTTTTGCTTTCCCGTTCTTGATTTTGTTCATGAGCAGGGGCTGAATTCTTCGGGTTAGAATGGCGAATTTTGCGTTGGCGTTTTGGCTTGCTCTGGTTGACCACCATATTTTCATTTTGCTGACCTTGATGAGGACTAGCAATCAGATTGCCATCATGAACAGTTTCCTTAATCAAGCGGTCAACATCCGTCAGACTACTTTCGTACAAACAAAGTGAGAGTGCGGTCGCATAACTTGGCTGTCGAATTCCCATTTCGTTAGGAACGAATACTCGGACATTCCCTGTAAAATATTCAGCAGCAATTTCCTTGATGCCCGGTAACGCAGCAACACCACCATAAAGTACCAATCCGCCTGGCAATTCTGGAGCATTAATTGAATCAAGTTTGTCCTTTGCGCGGCGGAAAATTTGACGAATTCGCGCTTCAATTACCTCAGATAAATACTTTTCAGTATAATTAACTGGTTGGGCTTTTCCAACTACATCTACGGCCAACTGAACATCTTCAGCCGCCTGCCGACTATCTGCATAACCATGGTCACGTTTTAATTGTTCAGCGTTCTTTTGCGAAGTATTCAGAACAGCTGAAATATCCTTGGTAATATAGTTACCACCCTCAGGATCAACATAGGCAAATTTAAGCTGGTGATCATGAATAATGCTGGTAGTAGTTTGACCAGCACCAAGATCCATGATGACAGTACCAAAATCTTGTTCACCATCACTTAACACATTTGAACCGGTAGCAATAGAATCGACAACCATGTCTTCAATCTTTAAACCAGCTTGTTCAACCGATTTCCGTGTATTATAAACAATGGTCTTCGGTCCGCTATAAAGAGTTGCCCATAATTCCAAACGAATTCCAGACATGCCACGCGGATCTTTTATTCCACGAAATTGATCAACCGCAAAGCCACGTGGTACTAGATCAATCACTTCACGTTCTGGCGGCAACCCTTGAGAAAGCGTTGAGTGTGCGACATCAATCACATCTTGATTTACAATTTCTCGCGGTTGTCCTTGGTCTGATAGATTGATCATCCCATGAACCTGATTCATCTGTAAATAATTAGCGGGCAACCCAATCACCGCTTTGCTAATTTTGACACCAGACTTTTCAGTTGCTTGAGCCACCGCCTGTTTAATAGCATTAGCCGTCCGATCAATGTCGATAATTACTCCACGATTCAGGCCACCAGATGGTTGTTTGCCAACACCGATCAATTTCAGCTTGCCCTTAACGTTTTCGCATACAAGTACTTTGATCGAAGTGGTTCCAATGTCTAAACAAACATAGATTTGTGAATTATTCATTTACAAGGAACCCTCCTAAAATTTTTTTATTTATAATTTGACTTACTATTTGATTTTACCACAGTTTGGGTGGCTACACCTGCTAAATCCACAAAACTACTTATAAAAACCTTATTTTTGTTTATTACCGTAATTATATGAGTAAGCTCCATATTGTAAGTCAATAATTCCGTTGCCCTTCATCTTTGAAACGATTGAAGGATAGTACTTCATCTTTTCACCAAGCGTATCTGCACGGACCAAAACCGTATTACCGTCATTCATAATAAGTTTGAGACGATCTGGATTTAGTTTAGTTGGTGAATAGCTAACTTCTGAAATACTTTGGCGAATATACTTTGGCAAAGTACCAATTTCTCGAGCCGCAATCTTTAAATGGGTGTAACTATTATTAAAGTTTGCGTAATGAAGAAAATTATCAACCCTACCAGTGATTGGACGATACTTACCATTTGATAAGAGCAATTGTTGTCGACCATCGTGATTAATAATTCCAATTACCGGATACTCAGTGACTTGTACCCTAACTGATCGTGGACCCGTCAACTTAATTCGGAGAGTTTTAATTTGCGGGTTTCGCTTCTGCGCTTGAGAAAGGGTCGTCCCTTGATGCCGAAGCATCCACCAAATATAACGTCCTGAGCGGATATTCGTTGCCTTCTGAACTTCACGGCTGGTCATTTCTGTATTCCCTTCCACCCTCACATTCTTAATTTTACTGAGTGGAGAGATCATGTAAATGGCTATCAATAAAACTAAAATAAAGGGAATCAGGATACTTGCCGCCCGTTTACCATTACCAACTTTCTGCCGATAACCAACAGCGGGAACTTCATTATTTAAAGACGTTTCACGATCACGAATCTCTTTGATGGCATGGAGGCCACTATTCTCCAGCTTCTTAAGGCGCTGCAAATAGCGTTGATGATCGTCGTTGTCGTCATAATGATGACTCACCTTTCTTCCCTCCTTTATTGATGGTCATGCTCAGCTTTCTTTAAAACATCAATTAATAAATCTGCTGCATTTGGCTTACCAATTTGTTTTGATGCCTCAGCCATTTTTTGGCGACCTGCTGCATTTTCCATAATTTTATCGGCTTGAAGTAGTAAAGTCCGTGCATCGAGCTGATCCTCTAAAATCATTAGCGCGGCACCTTTTTTTACTAAAGCCTGGGCGTTTTTAACCTGATGATTAGCTGTTACATAAGGGCTAGGAATTAAAATCGTTGGAATTCCCAACGCAGTAATTTCCGCAATCGTCGTGGCTCCAGCACGTGAAACTAATGCTGCGACCTTAGGGAGCTTTTTAGGCATATCTGGAATGTAAGGAACTACTTTTACGTTCTTACCAACTGAAACGTTGCGTAGCTTTTCCATTACCTTCTGATAGCGCTTTTGGCCAGTTGCGAAAATAACCTGATAATCACGTTTGTTAAATTCGGGAATAGCATCGACAACGCTCTGGTTAATTTTTGGTGCCCCTTGGCTACCGCCAAAAATCATCATTGTTGGTCGATCATCACGTAATCCATCATTCGTCCATGAATAATCTGAATTTAAATTAGCGGCAACTTGTTGGGCACGCGGATTACCAGTCATGTGAACTTTATTAATCGGAAACTGATCTCGAGCTGCTTCAAACGCGATCGCAATTTCATCAACATAACGACTCAAAAACTTATTCGTAATCCCAACCACACTATTTTGTTCGTGGATAACGGTAGGAATATGCATTTTGGCAGCAGCATATAAAACCGCACCACTAACATAACCACCAGTTCCTAAAACTACGTCAGGTCGAAAATCCCGAATAATCTTTTTCGCGTCGTGAACCGACTTTACGAACAAGTATAAAGTTTTGAAGTTTTCTAGAGACAGTGATCGTTTAAAACCTTGGGTGTGCAAGGTTTTAAGCTTTAAACCGGCAGCCGGAACGATTTTATTTTCCAACCCCCGTGTGGTACCGACGTATAACACCTCAGTATCAGGTTCAACTTGTTTCAACCGTTCTATTAAGGCTAGTGCTGGATAAATGTGACCGCCAGTACCACCGCCTGAAACTAATAATCTCATTACTTCTGCTCCTTTTGACCGGTTAACTGTTCAACCGCCTCAATAAACTTATCGCCGCGCACTTCAAAACTTGGGAATTGGTCCCAGCTGGCATTGGCAGGTGATAAGAGGATCACATCACCCGGTTCGCTTAATTTCCATGCCTCTGGAACTGCAGTAACTGCGTTCTCACTTTCATATACTGGGAGGCCAGCTTGTTCTCCCGCATCTTTCATTTTGTCTTTGCATTCCCCAAAGACAATCAGCGCTTTAACATGTTTCTTAAAGTATGGAACTAACCGTTCAAAAGTATAACCACGATCAAGACCACCGGCGAGAAGAATGACTGGTTGTTCAAATCCTTGCAAAGCAACTTCAGTCGCTTCGATATCAGTTGACTTAGAATCATTGTAAAAACGGCGTTCTTGATAATCCATTACGTATTGAAGACGGTGACGAACACCACCAAAGGTAGTTAGAACATTAATAATCGCTTCATTATCAACCCCACTTAACTTGGCTGCAGCAATTGCTGCTAACGCATTTTCTACATTTTGTGGTCCAATCAAACGAATATCTTTGGTTGGCATTACCTTTTCACCACGCCAATAAATAACACCATCTTCAACGTATGCACCATCCTTACTCTTCCCAAGGCGCGAAAATGGCACAATCGTAGCTGATGAACGCCGCGCAATTTCTTGCCACTCATCACGATCCCAATTCATGATTAGGTAGTCGTCCTTAGTTTGATTGCGTGTAATGTTTAACTTAGCGTTAATGTAATTCTCACGAGTCTTATGGTAATCCAAGTGATTAGCAAAAATATTGGTAATCACTGCAATATGTGGATGAAGTTCAGGAGTTCCCAAAAGTTGAAAACTAGATAATTCAGTTACAAGGTAGTCATCCGAACTTAATTCTTGTGCCGTCTTCGTAAAGGATACCCCAATATTACCTGCATATTTTGCGGTATGAGATAGACCAGCATCCAACATTTTTTGAATTAATGTCGTGGTTGTCGTTTTTCCATTGGAACCAGTAACACTGACCAAATGTCCTGGAAAAATTTCATAACCAAGTTCTGCTTCAGTAATAATTGGAGTGCCCTTCTTAACAAAGGCCGCAACCAACGGAACATCATAAGGAATCCCAGGATTCTTAACTACGTAATCAAAATCTTCATCCGCCAAACTAACTGGATTATCACCAGTAATCACTTTAATACCATCTTTTTTCAAATTTTCTACTATGGTTGGATCATCAGGGGTCTTTTGATCATTTGCAACCACATTTGCCCCTAATTTAACCAACAAATGAGCGGCATTTAAACCACTCAGTCCAAAGCCCATCACTAATACGTTTTTGCCATTATACTTTGTTACATTATTCATAATAGTCACCCTTCTTGATCTAACCAAAAATAACAATCATTGAAACTGCGATTATAGCACAAATCAACTGGAATCCCCAGAATGTGAGGTCAATTTTCCACTCACTCCAACCAATCATTTCGAAGGTATGGTGGATCGGCGTCATCTTAAAAATCCGTTTTCCAGTCGTTTTAAACGATGCAACTTGCAAAATTACACTTGCTGTTTCTAGAACGTAAACTAAGCCGATAATTAGTAACGACCATTCATGATGTAATAAAAGTGAGACAGCAGCTAGACTCGCGCCTAGGGTCAAAGATCCCATATCACCCATGAAAATTTGAGCAGGTTTATGATTGAATGGGAAGAAGCCAATCAATGCACCAATAATCGTCAAGCAAAAGACTGCAACCTCAGTTTGTTTTTGAAACAAAGCAATGACAAAGTAAGCACCAAATGAAATAACCGCCAATCCGGTAACCAAGCCATCCAATCCATCAGTTAGGTTAACTGCATTCGAAAAGCCAACCATCCAAAAAATAATGAATAAGGCGTAGATCCACCCAATAGAGCTTGTTCCAAAGCCCATTTGGAAGTTTTCATGTTGATAAATGACTGCAAACACCATGGCAGCAATTACCTGACATAAAAATTTTTTCCAAGGTTTAAAGCCTTCATTTTGGTGGTGAAAAATCTTAATACTATCATCCCACATTCCAATGAGACCGTACACCACGAGCGTAAACAACAAAGCCCACATAGTGTTGGTTAAAAGGAATCTATTAAAAATGGCCACCAGTAAAATGGCAATCACCGTTGCCGCAATAAATAGAATTCCGCCCATAGTCGGTGTACCGGCTTTTTTGGCGTGCCAGGTTGGGCCAATCTCACGGATCTGCTGCCCCTCCTTTTTCGCCCGGAAATAGCGAATCAAGTAAGGCATTAATAGATACGTTAATCCTCCAGCAATCACCAATGAGATGAGGCCACTCAATAAAATTTTGCTCATCATTATCTTCCTCCGAATCTTTTCTATTTCTCTTCAAACTTAACGGTTAATTGTTGACCAGATTTAACCGTTTGATTTTCTTTGATGCTTTGATCAGTTACAAACCCGCTCCCGGAGGAGTCAACTTGTAAATTCAACAACTGGGCCAGCTGACTCACGTCAGATTGGCTCCAGCCATTAATATTTGGCATCTTAATCTTGCCACTGGTTACTAAGATAATGCGATTATTAATCACAACTCCGTTTCCTGGAGACAGCGATTGTTGCTGAATCTTCTTTCCATCACCAATTACTGTCACTTGAAGATGGTCTTTCGTAAGGATATCTTGTGCATCCTTGACATCCTTACCGACAACATTAACAACCTTCACAACTCCTTGTTTTTTAGTTTGTTTGCTCTTTTGCTTATCCAGTAATGTTTTGATTAACGGTGTTGTAATTGACGCCATGGTCTTTTCTGCAGGACCGTTTGTCGACGTTGGCTTCCGCATTGTGATATACAGAATATACTTAGGGTTTTTAGCTGGCGCGAACCCGACAAACGAATAAATGTAATTATTCGAGCCTTGCTCATAACCATTAGCACTACCAATTTGAGCAGTTCCAGTTTTTCCAGCAATCCGGTAACCCTTAACTTTATATAGTTGCCCAGTGCCGACTTTATCGTAAATAACCCCCTGCATATACTTACGAGTCTCTTTAGCAGCAGAACTACTGATTGGTTTACCGACTTGCTTTGGCTTAACTGTCTTAATAGTTTTTCCCTTACTATTAGTTACCCGTTTTACAATATATGGTCGCATCATCTTACCGTTATTAGCAACGGCCGTAAAAGCCTGCATCATCTGCATCGTATTGACGGTAATTCCCTGGCCAAATGAAGTATTGGCTTGTTCGAGCGCTCCTTTAAAGGTTGTCGTTCCGGAGGATTCACCAGACATTCCGTAAACTTTAGTGGGCTTTAAAAAGCCAAATCGTTTTAAATATTTCATCCAAGTAGATGCCCCCATATTTTGCTCAATATGGGCAAATCCAACGTTACTGGACCGGTAGAAGGCTTCACGAAAAGTGATATTACCCCAACCACTCGTATTCCAGTCCGTAATTTTACCGCCACCCATTTCCCAAGTTCCGGATTTATAGGTTGCATTGGGGTTAAAGTTACCAGAATTAATAGCTGATGCTAGTGCAATGACCTTCATTGTTGAACCAGGTTCGTATGTATCTTGAATTAAGGCATTCGTCCACGCAGGTTTCTCTGAAGTCATCGTTGGACGCTGCGTGGCTGCAATAATTTTACCGGTCTTAGCTTCCATCACCACCGCAGTCATTGCAGAAGGCTTAGCAGACTTATCGGCACTATTAACTAAATTTTCTAGTTGATGTTGAACGGCATTATTCAGGGTTAAATGAATATTATCACCATTTTTTACTGCATGCCCCTTTTGCGGCGAATCTGATAATTGATATCCATAAACATCATTTTCTGATTTCTTTAACCCATCGCGGCCACGTAACTGCTTGTCAAAATACTGTTCCAAACCAATCTGGCCAACTAATTTAGACTGACCCGTTTTACTATTGGTCTTAACCGCTGTTGAACCTAATAACTGCCGAGCAAATTCACCTTCAGGATATTGGCGTGCCGGAGTTTTAGTAAAATTAATTCCTGTTAAATGACGGGCTTTAATCTCCTCCATTTTGCTGACTGAAATGTTTGATCCGGCAGTCCCAAATTGGACTTGGTAAAGTTTTTTCTTTGGCGTCAATGCCTTATAGATTTTCTCTTCTGATATGCCTAGGTACTCTGCCAAAACCTTTGCAGTTCTTTTTTTGTTGGTGACATATAGTGGTTTGCCACTCATAGTCTTTTGATTCTTATCAAGTACTGCATAGACCGTATACTTACTTGTATTACGTGCTAAAAGATTTCCTTGATCATCGTAAATGTTTCCCCGCTGGGCTGTAATAATCCGTGAATGTGTGTAACGTTGTACAGCAGCCGTTGATAAGTCATGATTTTTAACATCCTTAAATATTGAAATATATGCAAAACGAACGATAAATAATAAAAAGATCGCAGCGGTAACCAAACACAGCCATTTACCGAACTGCTTATGGTTTCGTTGTCCTTTATTATTCATCGTTCGCTTTTTTTGATCAGGAGATTTCATTATTTATTAACGTTCCTTACATTAGTATTTGAATCATTTAGATTATACTTAGCGGCAATTTTTTGCAAGTTACTTTGACTGGTCAAATCACCGATTTCCTGTTGTTGACTAATGTTGGAATTATTGACTTTGCTAATTTGAGTTTGAATATTTTGCAAGTGGCGTTGTGAATTATTAACACTAATTTTAGCCGAAATTAATGAAATCATCATTGCACAAATAACTAATGCACAGCACCCCGTCAATAAATATTCAAATTTAGAAATCGCCACTGGTTGGTATTGTGGTTGAGCAGCTTGCTGGGGTTGTTGAAGCGGCTGTGTTTCAGTTAATTTTTTGGCAACATTCGTATTAAAATCCATTTTGTCCACTATCCTTCAATCTATTTCACTTTTTCAATTACTCGTAAATGTGCACTATGTGCCCGATGGTTACTTGCCAATTCTTGTGGTGACGGCTCAATTGCCTTTCGATTAACCAGTTTAAAGTCAGGCTGTTGTTCCTTAGGAATAACAGGCAAGCCTGCCGGAACATCTTTAAGGGTTATTCGTTCACGAAACATCGTCTTTACTAACCGATCCTCCAGAGACTGGAAAGTAATGACACTAATTCGTCCACCAACATTGAGCATTTCAAAGGCCTGTTCTAATGAAGCTTCCAAAACACCCAGTTCATTGTTCACCGCAATCCGAATGGCCTGAAAAGTCTTTTTGGCGGGATGACCGCCGTGGCGTCGTGCCCGCGCCGGAATGGCTTCTTTAATCACATCCACTAGTTCAAAGGTGGTAGTGATCGGTTGTTTCTCACGATGTCGTTCAATTGCCCGTGCAATTGACTTGGCAAATTTTTCTTCCCCATAACGATACAAAATCTTTACTAACCGGTCATAGGGCCATTGATTCACAACTTCATACGCTGATAAGGATTGCTCCTGATTCATCCGCATGTCTAACTTAGCATCATATTGATAACTAAACCCCCGTTGTCTATCATCAAACTGCGGTGATGAAACGCCGAGATCATAGACAATTCCATCTACTTTAGTAACCCCCAGTTTACTCAAGTCAACTTGCAAATTTTTAAAGTTATCCTTGATAAAGGTTACTTGATGGCGTGCAAGATAATCTGCTAAATGCTCCTGATTGTATTCGATGGCTGTTCGATCTTGATCAAAAGCATATAGGTGACCACCATGCAATTTGGATAAAATCAGGCCGCTGTGGCCACCACCACCCAATGTTGCATCTACATATTGACCATCTGGCTGCACATTTAAACCAGCAACTGCTTCATGAAGGAGTACGGTAACATGATCAAATTCCATCCGACTTGTTCCCTCCTTCTAGAAATCAAAATCAATATCTTCAGCCACCTCGTCAAAGTCTTCCGCTGCTTGGTCACTATATTGTTGCCAAGCATCTTCATCCCAGATTTCAAAATGGGACGACACACCGACTACTACACACTTTTTACTAATGTTGGCATAGTTAATCAGAGTTTTAGATAAGTTAACCCGTCCTTGACGATCAAATTCACACTCAATTGCCGCTGAATAAATCAAACGAACAAATTGTCGAACATTCTTTTTCGTCATCGGCAGCTTTTCTAATTGCTGCTTTAGTTGGTCCCATTCATTCATGGAGTAACCAGATAAACACTTGTCCATCCCCCGAGTAATGACGAACCGTTCTCCAAGTTGAGAACGAAACTTAGCAGGAATGATTAGTCTGCCCTTATTATCAATCGAGTGATTAAATTCACCCATAAACATGACTAATCCCCCCTTTGCTAATTACAGATTTTAGTTTACCACAATCCCCCACTATCCACCACATTCATCCCCAAATTACCCCATTTAAATCAAAAAAGGCATCATCCAAAATGGATGACGCCTTGAAACGATGGTAAGACAGCCTTTTATGGTGTGGGGAGTTGATAACAAAAAATTGATATAACATATGAAATAACCATCAGTAAACAGCTTAAATTCCAAAAACTTGGCCAAAAAATCCGGTATAAAAACTCATGTTGCCCAATTAGCTGTTTCAGCACTAAAATGATTCCGAGGCTAGCTATGATGATAATTGGATAAGCAATATAGTAATATCCTAAATTCCACCAGGTTAGGACTAAAAAAAGAATTGCCCAAATACTTGGGTGGTGAATCCTGGCTTGTGGCCGATTTTTGGCACTCACGAACACCATAAAAAACATTTTTTCAACAAACCAGTAGCAAATAATTATTAATATTTCAATCAGAACCCGCTGATAATTCAATTTTGTAATTCCCTTTCCTCAATTTATTACTCAACAATATTACCATATCTTCACTTGAATGATTTGAATTTCATCGTCAGATTGATTAAACTGTAAGCTAACATAACATTAATAAGGACTGAATGTGATGCAAAAAAAGAAGAAATCAACTTTTCAAAAGATTACAATGGTCGCTGTTTGGCTGATGCTAATTGCAATGCTGGGATCATTAATTTTAGGAGCAGTGGCTTCACTAAACTTAATTTAAAAAAATTGCGCGCTTTAACGGCGCGCTTTTTTTATTCATCATCTTTTTGCTTATAGACTTCACGTGGTTTGGATCCATTGGCCGGTCCAATGTAACCACGTTGTTCAAGATCATCAATGATGCGAGCGGCTCGATTGTATCCAATCCGAAAACGACGCTGAATCAAAGACGTTGAGGCCTTTTGCTGATCAACAACAAATTTTAATGCTTCTGGAAAAAGTTCATCCTGATCAGTAATTTCTTCTTCATGTTGAATCTCTTCATCGCTAACCACCATCTTTTCATCATAATCGGCCGGCTGCTCATCTTTAATAAACTTCACGACGTTTTCAACATCTGCATCTGAAATGAATGCCCCTTGAACCCGCGTTGGCTTGTTTTGATCAATTGGTTCGAAAAGCATATCACCCCGGCCTAACAATTTTTCAGCACCGTTAGTATCGATAATCGTCCGTGAATCTACCCCACTTGAAACAGCGAAGGCAATTCGTGACGGTACATTCGCCTTAATCAAACCGGTAATAACATCAACTGATGGTCGCTGAGTTGCTAAAATCATGTGGATTCCTGCTGCCCGTCCCATCTGAGCAATTCTGACAATTGAATCTTCAACTTCTTTAGAAACTGTCATCATTAAGTCAGCCAATTCATCCACAATTACCAGAATTAACGGTAAATAAGGGTGGTTATCGTCAGTTGAAGAATTTTTTTGCAATTGCTCATTATAGCCGTTGATGTTGCGAATTCCAAAACTGGCAAATAATTCATATCGACGTTCCATTTCAGCAACAACTTTTGCTAGAGCACGCGCTGCCTTTTTGGGATCTGAAACAACCGGAGACAACAGGTGGGGAATCCCATTATAAACACTCAGCTCGACTTTTTTCGGATCAATCATGAGCATCTTCACTTGGTGTGGTTTGGCCTTTAAAAGAATACTAGTAATAATCACATTAATGGCAACTGACTTCCCACTACCGGTCGCCCCTGCAATTAGCAAATGTGGCATCTTAGTTAAGTCGGCAGTCATAACATCCCCAGTAACGGTCCGGCCAAGAGGTACTTCTAACGGCTTTTCAGGATGGCTGGCAACCGACTCGATCATATTGCGAAATCCGACTGTCGCAACTTTCTTATTTGGAACTTCTATTCCAATCAAGGATTTACCAGGAATTGGTGCTTCAATCCGAATATCTTTAGCTGCTAAAGCTAAGGCTAGGTCATCCGCCAAGTGGGTAATTCGACTCACCTTCACCCCAACCGCTGGCCTCAATTCGTACTTGGTAACTGAAGGTCCTAAATTAACATTTTCTACGGTTGCATCAACCCCAAACGACTTCAGTGTCGATTGGAGTTTAGCCGTGTTCTCCTTAATGGAATTTAGATCCGCACTTTGGTCAGTTGCATTCACTTTGGTCAACAACGAGGTTGGTGGAAGTTGATAATTTTCATCATCATTTCCTGAGGCAGTGGCAAAATCGCCAACCGCTGTCTCATCCTTCTGATTCACCGTGTTCACCTCAGTCTGACCACCTGGATTATGTTCTTTTTTGAGGGGTGTTGGTTGGGCTGCCACGGTAATCTTAGGTTCAACTGTTGGTTCCAGATTCTTCTTACCAGAACGCTCAGCGGATTGGTGGACTACCGGTTGCTTATTGTCAACCGTGGGCGATGATTTGGTTTGAGGATACCGTTGCTTAACGGTTTGCCGTTGGGTTCGTATTTGTTTAAGCCATCCTAATATGGCTTGATGACCACTAACAATTATTTGGTGCCAAGGCAATTTAAAAAAGATCACGACCCCAATGATCATTAATAACCAAGCAAAGGCAACTGATCCGGTTTGTCCCAGTAAAACATTGGTAATGGAATATAATCCTGCCCCAATCAATCCGCCACCAATGGGCATCGTCTGGTCAGAATTAACAATACTTTGCCCCACGTTATTCCAAGTTACTTGAAAAAAATGTCCATGTTGATTCAACTCTTGAAACATGAGTGAATGAAGAAATAGTAATAGTCCACTATAAAAAATGATCATTCCCCATACCCAATTTTTTCGAAAATGAACTAACTGGTTATAAATCACAAGGCCAAGCGAATAGAGCAGAACGATGATCATTAATAATAGATAGCTTTGTCCAACTAGCATCTTATAGATGCCTAGCACTAACGAACCCAGCACACCTAATTGAAACATTCCGGTTAAAGTCAAAAGGATTATTAAGGCCCCAGAAAGACTTCCGACTAGTGAATTATTTTTTTTACCGCGGGACGAACTCGTCCGCTTTTTTCTGGTTCTAGTTTTCGTTGATCCTTTCCTCGCCATTTTAATCCTTCCTTTATTTTAATTTATCAAATGGGTACCGATGAGTACGCGCCAAATTAGGAAAACTTTGTTGCCGTAATGCTTCATAAATTATGATTGCAGCACTATTGGATAAGTTTAATGCGCGAATATTTTGATCATTTTGTGGAATCCGAATCGCTAATTCAGGATACTGCCGCATAAATGGTTCCGGCAACCCTGTCGTTTCCTTGCCAAATAAGAAATAATGGTCACCAGACTCTGTATAATCAACATCCGTATAATCACGGGTGGCAAACTTGGAAACAATATATAGATGCTTCAAATCTGGTACAGTTTGAATAAATGATGGTAAATCATCGTGATAAACCACCTTCACTTTATCCCAATAATCCAATCCAGCACGACGCATATGCTTATCATCCGTTGAAAAACCTAGCGGCTTGATTAAATGCAGTACTGTATTCGTCCCAGCACATGTCCGTGCTATATTCCCTGTGTTGGCCGGAAATAGTGGCTCAAATAATACAATATGATTTGTCATAGTTTTTCCTCTTTTTGCAAATAAAAAAAGCAGGGTCTCGGTGTGGGCACGGCGAAACGCTGCTTTAATGAAGTACACCTTAGCAAGTACCAACGAACTCACCCGATCGATGTCGCTTGCTAAACGATTTCTAATAAACATTATAGCATATAATTTGTCGGGAACAACAACTAATTCTGTTTACCAATCAATAGGTCAACATCAACGGTAACGGTCGTTAATTGATTAATCTCAGCTTCCGTTAACCGACGAGCATTTTTGCCCCAATGAAGTGGCGACATCTCAATCATTGATGACCGTAGTGATTTTGGAATAGTAAACCGATATTGAACATTCTTTACGTGGGTTGCACCAAAATGATTGGCGAATAGTTTTTTTACAGCGGTATTATCATATTTTTGGTGCTTATCATCCACAGGATAAAGTAATGAACGCATTTCATGGAGATAATTTCCTGTTGGGATCACTTTGATTACCTTTCCGTTGGTTTTTAAAACTCGGTGAAATTCACGATAATCTGACGGTGAAAATAGTTCGATGATGGTGGAAAATGAGTTATTTTGAAACGGAAGCTGACGCAGGTCTGCCAAGCAGAAAAATAATTCCGGATCTAATTGCGTCGCTAATTGAACCCCTGGCCGTGAGATATCAAAGCCAACATAAGTTTCATCACGTCGATTGCGTAACTGTTGAAGTTGAAACAATGGGGTTCCTTCACCGCTACCAACATCAAGAACACTCTGTGGAGTCGTTCCTAATTCTTCATTAATTGCCGTAATAATTTTCCTAAATAGGCCTGCAGACAGGAGTTGGCGTCTTGCAAGCAGCATCTCGCGATCATATTCAGACTTAACACCCTTTTGCAAAAAATAGACGTAACCATGTTTGTTAATATTGAGCCGATGGCCGTTTACACAAACCAATTGTTGATTATTTACCCGAATAAATTTCTCATGGCAAACTGGGCAGCTAAATAGCGCTAAATGGTCACATAACCAAGAACTAACTTTTTCGATTTTTTTCATAGTAAATTCCTTTCTTAGATAGTTTACCATATCACAAGTACTGGTAGAACCTATTGAGACCTGCTATGATAGAGACAATTCTATTTAGGAGGCGTTCTCATGGCGAAAGATTTCTTAATTGGGACTTATACCAAAAAATCTAGTAAGGGAATGTACGCTGTCACGTTAGATCCAACTAAGGAACGGCTTGTTAATGATCGAGTTGTTGTTGAGTCTGAAAAACCGGCGTACTTGCAGGTTGGTCCTAACCATCTTGTATTTTCAATTCGTCAAGAAGGTAATCTTGGCGGCGTAGCATCCTACCACATTGAAAATGGTGTGGCAACATTAGTGGATAAATCATTATCAGCCGGTTCTCCACCAGCCTATGTCGGCCTAGATTCTAAACGTCACTTGATGTTTACGGCTAACTATCATAAGGCGGAAGTCAATGTTTATAAAATTAATCCAGATGGCACATTCGTCCAAACTGATTCGGTTAAACATGAAGGAGCTCACGGGCCTGAACCAGAACAGGCAGATGGTCCACACCCCCACTTTACTGACTTGACACCTGACGGTCGATTAGCAGTTTGTGATTTGGGGATGGACCTATTGGTTATCTACAACATCAGTGATGATGGTAAATTAACTGCAGCCAACCAGTTTAAGTTTGAACCTGGTTTTGGAACACGTCATATGGTCTTTGCCCCAAATGGTCAATATGCATACGTTTTAGGCGAACTTAGTAGTAAATTAGCGGTCCTTAAATATAATGCGGCGGACGCATCATTCACCCATATTCAAACGATCAAGACAATTCCTGATGATTGGACCGCTCATAATGGAGCTGCTGCCATTCATATTACTTCTGATGGTAAATTTATTTACACATCTAATCGTGGTGAAAATACGATTGCTGTCTTTGCAGTACAACCTGACCATACGGTTAAACATATTCAATCAATTTCTTCCGAAGGTGACTTTCCCCGTGACTTCGAACTGAATAGTAATGAAAAGTTCCTGATCGCTTCTAATCAAAATAGTGATAACTTAACACTTTATCGGCGGAATACTGAAAATGGAATGTTAACCTTAATTCAAAAAGATGTTACTAGTCCTGAACCAATTTGTGTCAAAAAGTGGGTTGAACAAAATTAATCAATCTGATGTTCTAAAGTAAGAAACCCTCGAGCTCAATGCATGAGAACTCGAGGGTTTCTTTATAAATTTAAAGCTTTGCAATTAATTTGTTCATATCATCAGGTAGTGGTGCCTGACACTCAATTTGCTGTTTTTTAAATGGACTGTAAAAACTAATATAGCGACAATGAAGCGCTTGACGAGACATCAACGAAACTGATCCTCCATACATATCATCACCAATTAACGGGTGCCCCAAAAAGCTAAAATGCACCCGAATTTGGTGAGTTCTTCCCGTATGAAGCCGAATCCGGACAACTGAAAACTGTTCGCCAGTCCGTTCTGTCCAATATTCAGTGATGGAGTCCTTTCCATCATCACGAACTTGTCGTTTCACAAAGGACTCCGGATTTCGACCAATTGGTGCATAGATGTAACCATGATAATTTTTTAATTGGCCACCAACAATCGCTACGTATTCTTTTTTTACTTGATGGCGTTTTAATTGCCGATCCAAAACAGCATGAGCAAATCGATGCTTTGGGAAAACCACCAATCCACTAGTATCCTTATCCAAGCGGGTTGCAACGTGAGTTACCTGATTCGGATACTGATGAACTAAATAATAATTCTTGACACGATTAACTAAACTATCTTGGACTGCAACGTTATGAGCAGGCACGGTTGCTACTCCAGCATCCTTATTAATCACTAAAAAATCGGCATCTTCATAAGCAATTTTAAACGAGCCAGGAAAGGCCGTGATTTTCGGATTTGCGGATTCATCCGGTAGCTCAATACCAACCATTTGTCCTGGTAAAACTTTATCCACCGCCCAGGCTGGTTGATGATCGATTCGTAATGAACCGCCATGAAAAATTGCGACCTTTAAAAGTGAACTTGTCACACCAAATGATTTTAAAACACTTCTTAATTTGCGTTCAGTTGTTCCTTGGTACTGCCATGTAAAAATCATCTAGAGATCTCCAATGAATGATTCACGAACCCGCTGCCAAAAATTAGTATGACGGTACTTGGCAAACTTAATCTTTTTACTCGAAACCTCAAAGGTTAGCTCAACTAAATGATGACGTTTAGAACCAAGGACCCATTTTTCACGATCACAGGTCAGAACAATGCTTGATTCATCTTTTATCCGCAACGTTAGAATATTATCCGCTCCAAAAATTGTGGGTGAACCCAGTGTTCGAAAAACACGGTTATTAAGTGATGCCATTTCTGCCAGTTGGAATCCAATAATATGCGGATCCATAACTGCGCCCCCCACTGCTTTATTATAGGCGGTGGAACCAGTTGGCGTTGAAACACACAAGCCGTCCCCCCGGAATCGTTCAAATAGTTCGTGGTTAATGTAGACATCACACACCATTGTCTTGGTAATGTTTTTGACAGTTGATTCATTTAAGCAGATTTTTTTCATGACTTGGCCGTCAGAAAACTTAGCCGTCATTTCAATTAATGGGTAACTAATTGACTGTCCGGCCCCATCTTTAAGACTGGCAACTAAATCATGGACTTCAAAATTACGCCAATCAGTATAAAAGCCCAAATGCCCGGTATGAATACCAATGAATCGAATGGTGTCTAACTGATCCTCATATTTATTAAATGCCGACAGCAGAGTCCCATCGCCGCCAATCGTAATCACGATATCTGGATGTCCCTCATCGTAATCAATTTTATATTCGTCTAATCCTTTAATAATCAAATCGCGTAATCGCAGGGATTCTGGCGATGAATAAGTGTAGACTGCTACTTTCATATAATCACCAACTATTGTTTATTCTCTTGCTGATTTTCTTGTGTTGAGTTCTGTTGCGACCAATCAGAATTTTTACTGTAAGAAAAAAGATTTTGAGCTTCTTGAATTTCTTCGCGAATCTCAGACATTTCATTATCAAGTTTAAATGCCGCTTCTGCCGCGCTCTTCAATCTTGCTGATAGGTCACTCGGAAAAGCTCCTTGATATTTGTAATTCAATGAATGTTCAATTGTTGCCCAGAAATTCATCGCCAACGTCCGAATTTGAATTTCTGCAAGAATCTTCTTCTCACCAGTGATCAGTTGGACTGGATATTCAACAACGATGTGATAAGAACGATAACCACTTGGCTTCACATTACTAATATAGTCGCGTTCTTCCAAAATATTCATATCACTTCGTTCACGCAGTAAATCGACCACTTCATAAATATCCTCAACGAATTGACACATAATCCGTACACCAGCAATGTCTTGCATATCTTGCTCAAGTCGATCTTCAGCAACATGCCGCCGAACCATTTTTTCCTTAATACTATCGACGGGCTTAACGCGCCCAGTGACAAATTCAATTGGTGAGTGTTGAGCTTGGTCCTGATATTGCTTACGCATTCCTCGCAGCTTAACTTTTAATTCATTTACGGCCTGCTGATAAGGTAATAAGAAGTGCTGCCAATCCTCAACCATTACTCTTCCTCCTTCATTCATACCCCACCATTCTATCATACGTTGAACCAATCTGCCTATTTCTTGTGGCAAGTCGCTGAATTTTACCATACTTTTCTTCAATACTTGAAAACTAATGAGGCCGCTGACGATAAATTACTGTTTCCCTATCCATAATGATAATCCTGGATTTGACTAATGATTTTTGCCAATCATTAATCGTTTGCAATCGTAATTGTTCGACTGCTCGAAAGTCTAAACAGGGAAATTCAAGCCAATCGGCCTGATTAAATAACCACTGTTGCCAATATTTTAGAGTAACTTGCTTACCAATTGGCCATTTTTCCATCATTAATAACGTTTGTAATCGCCATTTCATAATTGGCTGCTGCATTACAGGCCAACGTTTTTCAATATCATGAACAAAGAGCGGACAACAGCTGGCTATCCGACCATTCTGATAAGCAAAATTTATTAATGAATTTGAAATTAGGCGGCGTCGTTGTAAATGATTTGTTTGATGCCTGATCTTTTTCCAAAGAGGGCCCCAATTAGCATTAAAAGAACAAGTTGCAAAATCATTACGATATACCAAACGGCAAGTCGTCGAGTCCCAAAAATAGAGATAAAGTTTATTTTGGTACTGCTGGGTAAACTGCGCGATCTTGTTAAAATATAATTTTCTTTGATAACGAGGACCTAGAACCCATCTCACAGAAATACCCTGAATTTGATAACCACGATTGCGGGCTTTGATTTTGGCAAGACTCAAAGGGCTGCACTGATACTCCAACGCAATCTGCTTATTATTGATCCGTAATAAAATATCGGGACGTTGTTTAATAGCTGGTAAATACACTTCTAACTGTGGGGCCCAGCCACGCTGATTTGCCCATTTAAAAATTTGTGTTTTCCCTAGTTCATGATTTTGTGACTCTCCACATAAATATTGTGAACGATGATAATGAGCGAAAAAAGGTCGCCCATTTTGGGAAATTTTAATAATAAGAGATTGTGAACATTCAGGACAGATATATTGCTCATTACATTAAATCGTGCCTGTTTAATATGCACTAATTCATGATGATCATTCATTCCAATTTGCATTTTATCACCCTTATTTTAAATACGTAAAAAGTTAATAAAAATACAAAAGAACTCCAGTATTCACCGAAGTTCTTACTTGAAATAATATCTTGCTGTCTCTAATGCTGATCGATGTATGATCAATTTACCATGTTCTTGAAGTAATGATGGTGTGATATCGACAATCTGACCATATTCACTAGCAAGAGCCCGATAATTAAGAATTGTGTCTTTTGACATTCCGACATTATCGAGATCCTGCAGTACCAAATAAAACTTTTTCTGATAATGGAAAAGATCGGCATTTAAATTATCATCAGTTAAAACGTTAGCTAATTCAATAAAGTTTTCGAAATCCGCAAATCTAACAACGAAGGTATTTGAAAGAACGGAATCACTATTACCCGCATTACTATCAGACTGATGATTACTCGAATAACTTTGATGATCATGTCCCCGCAATTGATCAGCGATTAAATTTGAAACTTGATTCATTTCAGAGTTAGATCCACGATTAACATTTTTCGAAATAATTAATTCCAAACCATTTTTAATCGGTAATGCCTGAAAAGTAACAGAATCATTTTTTTGAAATTGATGTTCTGTATCAACCTCTTCGAGAATACTATAAAAGAAATCTTCAATTTGCTTTTGATTTCCAATTAGGTCAAGCATTGAAATTCCACGTTCTTCTAAATCATCTTGGTTAATAATCACTTGAATCGTATTCTCGTCTAGCTGGCGTTTTTCCAAAATTACACCCCCTACCAAAAACATTTATAATATATTAATTTTACCTTTTCTATTAGCTGAGTCAAGTTTGCAGAAAACCATAATCAGATTTTTTACCATTCTATTTTTTAGTGTATAATACGTCTGTAAAGGAGTGAATGGAATGATTAAGGTTATTAACTATGCTTTAGGCTCCAAATCATACTTTGATGATGAAATTAAAGCCAATCCTGACCGGCGTTTTGTAATGGCGGAAAACCTAACAACCGAAGATAACTACATTTTAATGGATCTATCTGATCAACCAAGTATCTTTGGCTCTTCGATTAAATTAGAAACGACTCATCATGTCGGTGATGATTCTTTTGATGGCTTTTTCTTTCTCCAAGCATTTGATTTAGCTAAAGAAACTCGTGCTATGCTAAAGAAAGTCGGCCCACATGTCTTAGACGAAACTTATGCTCAATTTAAAGATCAAATGAGTGGCGGCTATTTTGCAACACGAATGGATCACCCACAAACACTAGTTATGTTGACTGTTTGGAAAACTGAAGACGATTTGAAGAACTGGTTAAAGAGTCCTATTTATGCAGAGTTGAAAGATTACACTAATCAACAATTACGTAATTTTACAGAAGTTTTTAAAACAGTGGAAGAGTAGTTACTATTGGCAGCCAATTGGCTGTCTTTTTATTAATCACTTGTTTTAGATTTAGAAACAACAAAAAAGCATTCCATTTAAGGAATGCTTTTTAAAACGGTCCGTACGAGACTCGAACTCGTGATCTCATCCGTGACAGGGATGCGTCCTAAACCAACTAGACCAACGGACCAATTGCGGGGGCTGGATTTGAACCAACGACCTCCGGGTTATGAGCCCGACGAGCTACCAGACTGCTCTACCCCGCGATAATAAAAGTGACCCGTGCGGGATTTGAACCCACGTTACCAGCGTGAAAGGCTGGTGTCTTAACCAACTTGACCAACGGGTCATTAACTCACATTACGCGAGCAATAACGGAGAAGGAGGGATTTGAACCCTCGCGCCGCTTGTCGCGACCTACACCCTTAGCAGGGGCGCCTCTTCAGCCACTTGAGTACTTCCCCAATGGGCCTAAATGGACTCGAACCATCGACCTCACGCTTATCAGGCGTGCGCTCTAAACCAACTGAGCTATAGGCCCATACCAAAAATATCGGTAGAAGCGGGTAACGAGAATCGAACTCGCGACAACAGCTTGGAAGGCTGTGGTTTTACCACTAAACTATACCCGCATAAAACAATGGCGCGGGACGGAATCGAACCGCCGACACACGGAGCTTCAATCCGTTGCTCTACCAACTGAGCTACCGAGCCATACGGTCCGTACGAGACTCGAACTCGTGATCTCATCCGTGACAGGGATGCGTCCTAAACCAACTAGACCAACGGACCAATTGCGGGGGCTGGATTTGAACCAACGACCTCCGGGTTATGAGCCCGACGAGCTACCAGATTGCTCTACCCCGCAATAATAAAAAAGGAGGATAAGAGATTCGAACTCTTGCGTCGGTTGCCCGGCCTAGCGGTTTTCAAGACCGCCCCCTTCAGCCACTTGGGTAATCCTCCATAAATAATATGTAATTAACATTTACCTTTTGGTAAATGGACCTTGTAGGACTCGAACCTACGACCGGGCGGTTATGAGCCGCTTGCTCTAACCAACTGAGCTAAAGGTCCAATCTAACCACCCAAATCGCGGCGGAGGGAATCGAACCCACGACCTCCCGGGTATGAACCGGACGCTCTAGCCAGCTGAGCTACACCGCGAATTAAGTATAGTATATATTTTACTATAAATCGGAAAGACAGGATTCGAACCTGCGACCCCCTGGTCCCAAACCAGGTGCTCTACCAAGCTGAGCTACTTTCCGAAAAATGCACCCAGCAGGAGTCGAACCTGCAACCTTCTGATTCGTAGTCAGACACTCTATCCAATTGCGCTATGGGTGCAAAATGCCGAGGACCGGGATCGAACCGGTACGGTCATCACTGACCGCAGGATTTTAAGTCCTGTGCGTCTGCCAATTCCGCCACCCCGGCATAATATTATGGAATTGGCAAAGCGGAAGACGGGATTCGAACCCGCGACCCCCACCATGGCAAGGTGATGTTCTACCACTGAACTACTTCCGCATA
>NZ_JBWPXC010000006.1:0-79473 GCF_056590915.1 Limosilactobacillus sp. C0001E2
CTCCGATTGAATATCGAAATCTTACCTTAGAAAAAGTTGTCTAAATTAAAGTGTCCAACTTACAGGGTTCACTTCATATCATACTATTTTTCATTTGATTACTAAATATCAATTAAGCAATTTAATAATTATTTATTTTTTGAAGAAGAAACGTTAAAACATCAGGAAATCCAAGTTGCGTCAGCTGATAACAGATTAAATATTTACCCAATGGGGAATTACTAAAAAATAGCGTCTAGAGTTCTTTTTTGAGCTCTAGACGCTATATCTTTATCAACAAACTTTAATGTAGTTTTCTTTTCCGAATTTCAGCTAAACTAGCTAATGTTAGCATTCCACCCATACCAAACAAAATTAACGAAGTATTCGCCTTTCGACCTGTCTGTGGTAACCGTTTTGTGTGATCACTTACCGAATAAGTTATTGATGGATTGTATCGATGATTTTCGATCACTGATACCTTTGCTGGTGTTGATGATTGTGTTTGAGATCGAAAGTCATCTTGGCGCACAACCGGATGTGTCGTTATATAAACTGTATTAATTTGATTATTCTCAGTTAACGAGTTCTTTGGTATTGAAGTCTCATCAGGCTTAGATTGAGAATTACCTTGATCCACAACTACTGGATGCTTAGATGGCCGTTCAACTACAGATGATTGATGAGCTGTTTCGGCAGGCTTTTGATCAATCGGTACATTCGGCATAGTTTGTAATTGAACATCAACCGGAATGTTAATAAACATCGCTGGTGCTAATTGAGCTGCTGCTAAACCATGTAAATGGTTACCCACACGAGTCGGTAAAATTGACCAGCTTAACGTATAATCCGCTGGATTCAAAGCAGACAAATTAACCAAATTTTGCAAATTTGAAGTGGTAGCCGCTACTTTTGATGTTGCTAACTGACCATAAACCAGTCCATCAGCACTCTTTAAAGTCCCATCTGTTTGCCTTAAATAAGTTTGTAATTGGTGCCCATCCTGATCAAAGGTCGTTGCACTGTCGATTTGATTAGTTACCCGGTCTTGAACAATCATTGTACTCTGCTTCTGTCCCCGAGAAACATCCGTCTGCAGATTATGCGTAATAAAGATGGTAGGAACGGTATAAATAAAGGCTCCATCCTTCGGCCAGCTAACTAATGACAAACCATCGTCATTATAAGTAACGCTCGCCCGTGCGGCGTTTTCAGGATAAATTCCTAATGGCGTATCTGCAGTTATCGCTGGTCCTTGTCCGTCCGTCCATTTGATGTCCATTTGATATCAACAGGACGGCCCAGGGCCTTAGAATTATCCTTATCAAGGTTTCCTAGTACGCTTGTTGGATCTATATACTCCGTCGTTTCCTTATCATCAGGGCGTGTTTGGTAATGATTGATGAAATAAGGTTCCTGCAATACTAAGACTTGCATTTTGGTAATATCAGTTGAACCATCAGGATATGTAATCGTTACGTTAGCAGTTTTCTTCCCCAAAAAGAGACCTGTTAAATCCCAATGAACCCGAAGAATGGCGTTTGGGTCTTGTTTACGTAATTCTTTGATAATCGTATACATATTATCAATTCCTTGACCACTCCGTGCAAAACCATTTCTGAACCGAAGGCTAACGTGACGGAAATCTGCATTCCCCTCCAAACTCTTTTGTAGGATTTGATCATCATCACTAAATATCCACATGGCAGTCCCTTGCGGATTATACATTTCAGCATCAGAACGTTGCGAAGCATTCCCCGAATTACCAGAAATATTGAGATCAGTATTATTATTAATCCCAGTGAAACCACCCCATAGTAAATTTTCGCTCTTAATTGGGGTCGTAAGCTTATCACTCGTAATAGATACAGAAGATAACCCAGCATTTTCTAGTGTTGTTAGTAAATTCTTGTTCCCTGTGTTTACACCACTATACGAACCCTTAGTAATTTGGTTTGCAGCAGCATTATCTTCTTGATAGGTTTTGATACCATCTGGAATGGTAAATGGTGAGTGAGAAGATACATCAAGTAAATCAATTAACGAGCCATTTAAGGCTGCTTCGCTATCCATTACAATATGAAAGGTATATTTTATTCGTTTCTTACCATCACTATTTGTGTAATTTTCGTGGTTAATTGTGACTTTAACCCCAACATCGTTAGGAACGGAGGTGGCAACATGATAAATATCATTAGTACCAGTTACCGTATTAGATAAATCAATTCTGGGAGCTTCTGCCTTTTTGATATTATTAGCGATCGTTGTTTCTGCATCTTGGTTATTTTCCGTATGTGGCTTAACAGTAATTCCACTATCTGTTGCAAAAACTGGGACATCAATCGTGACGGTAAAGTCCTTACCTAACGCACTGATGCTTGGGGTGATATAAAATGTAGAACCCCAGTTAGGAACAGCAGCTGGAACAGTATTTGTCTCCCAGTAACGTTTTGAAACTTGCGCAGAAGCGGTAATTGGGATATATGCCTGTTCACCATAATGGTAGCCATATGTAGGTTCCATTAACCTGCAAACCACTACTATAACTATTTATACCCGTACCATTAATTTGAATATCATTAGCTGGAGTGAACGTAAATTGTTTTCCATTCTGTGATTGATCATTAGTATAACGGTAAACTAAGTTGCCAGTATTTGCTGATGGGGTATGTGAGCCAGCATTGTTCCATTTAATGCTAAAATCAACACTTAAGTCCCGATCTTGATTTAATTCAGCAGCTTTAGAATTAAAGACAAGCCGATAAGCCGTCCCCATACTATAAATGGTTCCAATTTGGTTACCGTGGAACATAACTGGTACCGATGATGAAAGTGTTTTATCATACGGGATTAATCCGTCTGCAGTCGGTAATCCCCATTGAATATTCAAATATGAACCAGTTTTAATGGAACCGCGTTTAAAAACCATACCATTAACATTTAATAGTTCATAGCCTGAATCTTTAGATATATCGTTAGTTGTGATCCCTCGTCCACTAACTTTAGTAATTGTATAATCGTTACTACTAATTGGAGTAGTACCAACATTAGGAAACATATAGGTGTATTCTTGAGGCCGGTTGGTAGGATCGCTTTGACTAGTAGTAGCAGCAGTTTTGATAATAGAATAAGTTATCCCATTAATAGTTATCGTAAGTGGATTACCAACAAAATTCCCATTATCATCAATCGCATATATCAGTTTAGATGAACCAGAATTGTAGCTACCACCAGCATCCGCATTAGCAGTTAAATTAGCAGTCAGATAGAGCGGATTAGCCCAGACAGGCTTTTCAGTTACCGTCACCAAGTACGCTTGTTGACCGTTAACGGTTCCTAAAGATTCAATTTTCACATTGTCAGAATTCGACTTACCATAAAATTGGGATGTATCAACTTTAAGTCCGGTAGTAGTAAAACCTTGAGGAATATATACCAGATAGTGTCCTTGGCCTAGACTAGCCTGTTGATCACTAACGCCATATCCTTGAATTTTATAGCTAATCTTAGAGGTCGACGAATTAGTTAGCTTTTGATCATTACCATCGCTCCATTGAGTAGTTCCTGTAAAAGTTTGTGGTTGATCTGCATGAAAGCCATAATGGTAAACTACTGCATTATAGGTTGCATTGAAAACAGGATATTCAACACCACCAACCTTTACTTTTTCACCGGTTGATGATTGGTAATTATCTTTATCGTAAATTACCTTTAGTAAATCTGCGCCCCAAACCGTAAAATTTTTACCTTCATAGCCTGGTTGAGCTTGGATGGCTGCAGTTAATATTAGTGGCAAGCTCCAATTAGGCTTAATTGTGGTTTTAACTTCGTATACCTGTTCACCATTTGGACCAACCGAACCACGATCAATAATTGTTACATCATTCTTATATTTATAATTAGGATCAATCTCCAGCGAATTAGCTTTAAACCCTTGAGGAATAAATACTAGATAATCCCCAGAGCCATAGTAATAATCAACTTGTTGACCTGAAATATTATTTTGGATTGTATATGTAATCTTTGCTGACTTAGTATCATTAGATTTCGTTCCAAAATTATTACTATTGCCATTGTCAAAAGTAACTTGCCCAGTAAAGTTAACTTTTTCTTGATAACTTCCGATGGTATAGGAAACTGAAGTATTAGGTTGAGTACTGCCTCCATCGGTTACAGAATGAAGAACTTGATACTTCGTTCCATTGAGCTCTACGGTATCAATTTGACTACCAGTAACAAATGCACCATTAGCAACTGGGCGAAGTAAGGTATCAGTAGAAGCAGTATATTGACTTTGCGTAGCACTATTTTCTACTGTTAACTTCGCCACAGCGGTAATCCAAGTGGATGAAACATAAGCTGGTATCCATGGAAGAGTTACTATAAAAGCCTGCTCTTCATTAGGACCAATTTTCCCTAACGATTGAACATAGTTACCACTAAGCGCTTTACCACCCTGCATTAATGTTAAATTGTCAGTTGTGAAACCTTGAGGAATATAGATAATATATTGGCTAGTTCCCTTAAAAGAAACATTAACTTCTTTCCAATCTCCTCCCCAACTAGATAACCGATACGTAATGGTTGCAGTTTTCGTCATCCCGTCTTGATTACCAAATACATGACTTGTACTATCAGCATCAGTCATTGTAATTGTTCCAGTAAAGTGGGCCGGAGTAATATTCGAATTTAATTTAGTAGTTAATGATTGATCGTTAGAAGATGTAGCAGCAGTAGTAGAACCACTGTTTGTCTTCGAAGAGTCCATTGCATTATTATTTGATGAAAACTTAGAGTTATTTATTAAATCATCGGTTTTAGTTTGGTTATCGTCTATATTTGCAGTTTTCGGATCATTGTCAATTGTCTCAGTGGAATTCTTTTGGAAAATCATTTCACTAGGTTCAGCAGTTGTGGTGTCTGCCTTAATAGTATTCAGTCCCATAAATGTAAAACCAATGAGAACAGAAGCTACCCCAACCGTTAGTTTTCGAATAGTAAACCGCTGTTTACGCGATTGATTACGTAAACTTTGTTCTTTAGAATTATTCTTTGATAACATTACTAAAGCCCCTAACATAAAAAATAATCTTTATAATTATTATTAACATTCTTATTGTAGCCCTTTTTTAATTGGTTATTAAGTTATTCATTGAATTAGAATTATTTGTTTAATTGTCATTGTTTTTCACTTTTAACATTAAATAAAAAAGCGTTTGATACTGACAAGTGATTATCAATAACAAACGTTATAACTATATTTGTAAGCCATCTATCGGGTTCGAACCGACGACCTCATCCTTACCATGGATGTGCTCTACCTAGCTGAGCTAAGATGGCACTGTTAGTATAACTGATTTAGTCAACCGTCATCAAGATTGATCAGCGATCTGAAAAACGTCCTGAATGGCATTTCATCCAGGACGTTACTTTAATTATTTAAGGTAGGCTTCAGCTTCCGCGGCGGATAAATCGAATTGATTCATCAATGTATGAACCGCCTCATTATGATTTGGTTCATACTTTTTCAATATTGCTGCTGTCTTCTTCGCGGCTTCCGTTAACCCTTCTTTGCGACCTTCCACAACTCCTTGCTTATGGCCTTCTGCCATCCCTTGTTTATGACCCTCTGCCATGCCTTGTTTATGACCCTCCGCCATTCCTTGCTTATGACCTTCCACCATGCCTTGCTTATGGCCCTCTGTTATGCCTTCCTTACGACCTTCTGCGATTCCTTCTTCAAGTCCCCGTTCACGACCCGCGGCTCGCGCATCCGCTAGATTCATCTCGTATGTCATAAAGCACCTTCTCCTTTCTGGATCTGCTTTAATCTCTCGCATCGTTTCCATAATTTTAACCACAAATGGGTCTCTTAAATTAACCTTATTTTCCATTAATTGAAGAAAACTCTTTATTTTCATCTTATCATGAATTACTGCAGCTTTGGCATTAAAAATAATTTCATGAAGACCGTCTCCTGCCTTCAAATCATGGTCTAGAGAATCACGATTTTCAAATTGGTAACGGACCCGTCCCTTACCATAATAATCAAAATCACAGAAAATGATAACGTACGTAGGATAAGCCGCCAGTTTCTCAAAACCGTCCCCTGGATTCAAAATATCAAAATCAGACTGCCGCAAATAATACCGTAATCGATACGGCAAATTATGATGGTTTGCTACCTGCATTTCAATCATGAAAATCCGCCCTTGATCATCACGAGCATAAATATCAAATCGTGATCCTCGTGAGTCTAATGGCCCATCCACCGTATACTGATGTTGGTGAAATTCATTTTTTTGGACCTTCAGTTCAGGAACAGCGCGTTGAATTAGTTCCAAACATAACTCCTTTTTCTGCATCACCATTCCAAACATCACATCGCTCGCAATTCCAAGTGATTCCCATTTCTTCCGTAACTGTTCATACTGTGTTAACTGCGTCTCTCGCTTCATTAATTATCCTCCAAATAATTAGTGCAGACTCTGCTGCCCATTATTTAAAGACGTAAAAGGGAGACCAATTCATCTGGTCTCCCTTAAAATTAATTCATTAATGATTTTTTAGTGACATTTTGTTGACTCACCACTGGTAGTTGCAAACTTGGCTGGCCCGTAATCGGAGTCATCTTAATTTGACCAACCGTTTCGCCCTTCTTCAATGGCGCACGAAGCTTGTGTTTCCCAATGGTCCGTTTGCCCTTTGCCAAAGTTAATTGTCCACTAAATTGATTGATCTTGCTTCCCTTTGGCAACCACAATGCTGCTGTTTGTTTCAAACCAATCTTTACCGTCTTACGCTTACCATGCGCAACCCGCACTTGATTAGTGAGTTTTTTCAAATCACTAAGTTGTTTCAAAGTTACCGGTTGGTAAGCACCTTGAACGGCTTCCAACATCTTGTTAGTTTCTTTAAACTGCTTACTATAATCATGAATATCGGTTCCCAATACGACCGTGATTAGTCGGCGATTATTGAAAATTCCAGTCCCCACAAAACAGTTACCGGCTTTATCCGTTGACCCCGTCTTCAAGCCATCCATCGTGCCATTTTTCGGTGCATTTCCATTATTAGGCAACATTCCGTTGATATTCAGCATATTATAACTTTGCTTATCATCGACTTTAAACTCAACGTTCGTGGCCTTAGTGATATTCAATGCATCCGGATACTTAGTTACTAAATACCGGCTAATCAACGCCATATCCTTAGCTGAAAAGGCATTCTCCGCTTTCTTAGAGACACCTTTGATCCCATTAGAGCCAAGCTCACCATTTGATAACCCGATCATATTATAAATTTTAGCATCATGAACACCAGCCTTTTTGGCCACTGCCTGCATTTTTTTATTAAAGGCTGCGGTACTGCCGGCTGAAGCTAATGCCAAGGCTTCCGCACTACCATCCGCCGACACAATCATCATTGATTCGCACAATGAACGAACCGTATAACGATGCCCGGCTTTTAACTCCACATTAGAAAAGTGCCAGTCCGTTGACGTTTTAGCAACCTTACGATTGATCTTGATTTTTTGATTCCAACTCAGCTTTCCATCCGCAATGTCTTGCTCAATCACCGCTAAGGTTAAAATTTTGGTACATGAAGCCACCGCTAATTTCTGATTAGCATTTTGTTGAAACAGGATCTGACCAGTTTGCGCATCCATCGTAATAGCCGCTTTGGCTTCTAACTTAGTTTGATCAGCCTGGGCCGTTGAAGTAAAGGCCGCTGTGAAGCAGCTGAAAACCATCACGAATGTTGCAAGCAGTAGCCCTAACTGCATTAATCGTTTCTTCAAAATAATCCTCCTCTTACTTTTGCGGACCCATGTTCATGGGTGCTGGCATTGGCCGGGGTTGCTGGCTCGCCCGGAACCGTTCGAGTGACTCTTGGCGAATCTTCGCCGCATTCTTCTTTAACTTCGTATTATTTCCCGGGTTATATACGTTGAAATCACCAACTAAGTGGATTGCAGTTAATTCCAATTCGTCCGGTACCAAAAAGTCGTTCTTAAGCAGACTAACCAAATACTTAGCGGCATCATTGAGGTTTTCTAACGCCCCGAAGTTTTCCGTGTTTGCCTCCATTTCAGAAGTCTTATCAATATTCCACTGATAGTATTCATTAAATTGATCGACAATGTGTTGCATCTTATGCCGCAATTCACGGCGAAACTGCGGAACACCTCGCATATCTTCTGAAATGTACTTATTCTTAGCCACAAATTCAAGGTTAAAACCATTTTGCGTTAGCTGCTGTTTCGTTTGATCAGCAGGCTGCTTAACCTGTGGACTAATGTGAAATTGAATTAAACGTGCTTCCATCATTTTTTACCTCGTTATCAATATGTATAACAACTCGCCACCAATCCACCAGCCATAAGCTAACACAACTGCGCCGAGCACGTCTGATGGATAATGAGCATGGAGAGTCAGTCGGCAGCCGATTACCAAAAGCCAGCCCAATAATACTAAACTACGAATCAGTAAGTTTGGGAATAGCATTCCGATCATCAGCGTCATCATGGTAGTTCCTAACGTATGGCCACTAGGAAAACTATACGTAGGGGTAGACTTACCAAATGTTGCTGGTCGTTGTCGTTTGAGATGATGTTTTATCCAAATACCAAATGCATCGACAGAGGCCAGCATTACTAAAACATAAATTGCTCGAAGCGAGCGTCCCTGCACCACCAATAAACCCGCAAGCAAAAAATCCCACATGACCAAGGTCTTAGGGTCAAAAACGGTGGCAACCAGCTGCCACCACCAATTGTTTTGCTGTCGAATGATCCGATGCTGCAGCCGTTCTTCAACTAAACTAAACTGTGGCGAATAACGAATCCCCCAGCATAAACTGCCAAAGATTAATCCCGTCATCAGTAGTTGCAATAGCCAGCCAATCGTTAATTGCGGATGCATCATTCCACCACCTTTACCGTAACTTCATTAGTGTACCAAAGTTTCCGGAATTTGAGTATTGATTCTATACAAAGTCTGGTAATTTATGGTATTTTATTATTATTAAATTTAGATGAGAGGATGAGGCGTATGATTCCACGAATTGCAATTTCTGCTGACACATTAACTGAGGCCACCAATATCATTAACGAACGTGATGCATCGTTTGCACCCCGTCCTATTATTGAAGCTCTCATTAAATCACATGCTCTTCCAATCATCGTACCTAGTGTACCGCCGGAATTAGCAAAAAACTATGTCGATCAGTTTGACGGCATCATTTTCGCGGGCGGTGAGGATATCGACCCCACCTTCTATGGTGAAGAGCCCCATCCTGGTCTAGGAATGACCTACCGGAAACGTGACTTATCTGAACTCCAATTATTAAAGGAAGCCGTTAAGTCGGGTAAAGCTGTGATGGGGATTTGTCGAGGAATGCAACTGATTAATATCGGTTTAGGCGGTACCGTCTACCAAGACATGGCAGAAAACCCCTACGCTGAGCTGTTACATTCACAAAAGGCACCGGGTAACTTACCAACCCACCACGTTACAACAGTTGCCGGTAGTCGGATTCAGCAACTAGCTGGTGACCGTCCATACGTTAATTCCCGTCACCACCAAAGTCTGAATCAACTGGCTCCATCGTTAAAGGTCACGGCAACGGCAGACGACCAAGTGATTGAAGCCGTGGAATCCGTTGACAGCGATCAAATTCTAGCGGTTCAATGGCACCCCGAAAACATGTACAAGCACGACCAAGTGGCCCAAAACATCTTCCACGACCTCGTGGCACGGGCTACGAAGGTGGCTGAACGAAACTAAAAAATCAATTACAACAAAAAATCAAGCAACAATTTCACCTTTCCGATGATGAAATAAAAGCTTTATTTGAATAGTAAAAAGCGGCGGTCCAAACTGGGCTGCCGCTTTCTGATTATAGTGCATCCAACGCTGCTTTTAATTCTTTCGTCGTATAAATCTTACCATCTTCAAATCCATGGAACGGATGAAGGCTTTCTAGCGCTGCCTCTTGTTATCGCTTGGCCCGTTGTAATGCGTACGCCTCTAGTGAGCCATCTTGAACATAGTTCATTAACTGGCCACTTGGAGTCATCAGTGGATTCAAAATCCGATCTTCCAATTCATCTAAAATTTCCGTATATTCCGGTCCTAATTGAATTTGGTTAGCGTATTGCGCCAAACGCTTAATCATTGCCAGAGCCGTTGCCTGGTATTGTGTCTTTTCTTGTGGATCTTCTTCCGCCACTATCCGGTTTCGTTCATCAGCTTGTTTCAAAACATCGTCTACTTCCGCTTCCGGCATTGCTGGATGCATAATGAAATAACTAGCTAATAACCGAATAAACCTTAACGTCACCGTCTTCACCCCGACCGCAGTCGTCGGATCAAGATCTAACATCCGCAATTCGACATACTTAATTCCCTCTTTATGCAGCCGTTTTAACTCTGCGTTACCTTTAAAACGGACTGGACCGTGAAATTCATAATCCGAGGTCAAGATTCCTTCCTTAACCCATTCTTCGATCCGGGCCACATAGCGATCGAGATTAGTAAAATCACCCCGGAATTTAGTCCCAAATCCGTATGAACTTTGTCGCATACTTCGCATTGGGTGGGCCAGTTTCTGATTGGGTTCCAAATAATTAGCTTCCGCGACTGGACTCGCCCCAAATAAGTAAGTCAATAACCACCGATAGCGCACAAAACCTTGGGCCACCACCGTATACAGATAATTCATCGCGGAACGTTCATCTGGAAAACGATCTGGTAGCTGCTTGCGGACCAAGTCCACAATGTGTGGTTTAATACTCAAATTAATGTGAACACCACACGGCGTCCCTTGCGAATAGCCGTGTCGTTTGACCCACTCATGTAAATAGGCTTCCTTTTTGGGACCCATCTTCGCTAACACTAGCTTTGATTTATCCTTTGGTAACCGGGGTGGCATTGAAAGTGGCCACAATAGTTCTCCGGGCGCCAACGCATTGCGGAGCGTGGTGTTTAATGCGTAGAGATAGTGCATCGCTTCCAGGGCATAATCGGCTGCTGGAGTGACCGTTTCAGACATCACTTCTAAAAAGTCATTGGTCATCCATGGGTTGGTTTTTTCATCACCAATGCTAGCTGGATAAGGTTCTTGACTAAGATTTCCTTGACTATCAATCCGGTCCATTTCAATTTCAATGCCCATTGTAAAATCAGCAGTTTGCGCGACTGCTTCATTTTGAAAGATTAGTTGTCCAACTTTGCTAAACATAGCACCACCTACTTAATTAGATTTTTTTAATTTTTATCATTATACTCTAATTTTTGCAGTTGGCAAATGTTTCACTAACCCCAATACGCACAAATGGGACCCAGCGTTCGCCAAAGCCGAACTCTCGAGTCCCATTGCTTATTTATTCCGATGCTGCTAACTAAAAGTGTGAAGTAGGAATTGTGACAAAACCGTTAGCAGTCATTGTTATTAATAAAAAATTCAAACCCGACCACCCAACCACTGGTTTACAGTAATTGGATGCCTGCCGCTGCACATTTGTCGCGCATTTCTTCTGGCCAAATACTTGCTTGCACTTCGCCAACGTGTGCCTTGCCAAGCAATAACATGCAGAGCCGGGATTGACCGATTCCACCACCAATCGTGTATGGTAATTCACCGTTTAAAAGCATTTTATGGAATGGTAATTGTTCTCGATCTACGGCCCCTGCTTGCTCTAGCTGATACTTCATTGATTCAGGGCTGACCCGAATCCCCATACTAGAAATTTCCAGTTTGCGTTGCAACGGTTCATACCAGAAAATGATGTCACCGTTCAATGCCCAGTCATCATAATCTGGTGCTCGGCCATCATGTGGCTTCCCAGACCGCTTTAATTTATCGCCGATTTTCATCACGAAGACACACCCTAATTCTTTAGCGATCCGATCTTCGCGTTCCATTGGCGTTAAATCTGGCCAACGATCTTCTAACTCTTGGGTCGTCACAAAATGGATTTCATCTGGCAAGTGGTAAACCGCTTGGGGAAATTTATACCAGACTTCGTGCTCCATATGTTTGATTACTTTGAAAATTTTTCTTACCGTGGCCTTGAGCGTTTCTTCAGTCCGTTCTTCTTTAGCAATAACCTTTTCCCAGTCCCACTGGTCAACGTAAATAGAATGGAAGTTATCCAGATCTTCGTCCTTACGAATGGCGTTCATGTTGGTATAAAGGCCCTCATGCATGCCGAATCCGTACCGTTTTAACGCCAGTCGTTTCCACTTAGCTAAAGAATGAACAATTTCAATGATCTCATCTGGTAATGACTTCATTGTGAAAGAAACTGGCTTTTCCACCCCATTCAGGTTGTCGTTTAAACCCGTACTCTTTTCTACAAACATTGGTGCCGACATCCGTTGCAAGTTCAGTTCCTTACCAAATTCATCTTGGAATGTTTCCCGAATGTAGCGAATCGCTGCTTCAGTTTCGCGAATGGACAACCGTGGATCATAGTCCTTAGGAATAATTAACTCTGTCATTATTATGCACTCCTTCATATTGCTAAATCGGGGCGCAAATAAAAAGCCTTCCGTCCCTGCAATCATGGGACGAAAGGCTTCTTTCCGCGGTGCCACCCAAGTTATCTAGTTTGCACTAGACCACTTCATTCGAGTACTAACATACTCAACCAGCGGTAACGTGCTGGAGACGACTAAGCCTACTTTGGTGACCATTTGGGTTAGCAACTTGGAAAGGGTTTTTCAATATTACAGGGTCGGCTAAGTTTGCACTATCCTTAGCTCACTAAACGAATGTTAATATTTACTCGTCTTTCTAATCGTTTTTTTAATTAACTTGTTAGTAAATAATATAAACCATTTTTCAAAAAAGGCAAGCATTTTCTAAAAAACTTTTCCCTGGTAGGGTTTAAAGACGACATCATGAAAATCAAATTCAGCGACTTCGCTCATTTTAATAATCTGGGTATTCCCACACCCCACCATTAAGTTCAAGGGGATGGTCATCTCATCATCAGGAACCACCACCACATTTGGCTTGTGCAATGCATATAGCACCCCTTGTTCATAAGCTTGACCAACGTCCGGCTTACTTGGCATAAAAAAACCAATTCCCATGTCGTTACCGTACATTGCGTGCATGTCCATCTGATAGGTATTTTGCTGCCAGGTTAAATCATCCATCACTTCTGGGTGCTCATTCACGTTAATATCATTAAATTGGTGACTGAGCGGATGATGACTATATTTTAAAGAGACGGTCGGGTTCTTCCCTAAAGCAGTTAACCCTTCCTCCATAAACTTAATTTCTTCTGGGCTAAACCATGAGCATTGAATGTAAGCTCGCACTGGAGCAATCGTCTCATTTGCCGTAACATCAACGTATTGCTTTCCAGCCAAAGTGACTGTTGTTTCCATGAACTCTTCCTCCAATAATTTGTGTTTGAACAATTATTTTAGCATAGGCCACACTACTTAAACAGCCGACCATTAATTGGTCGACTGTCGATCAACGTCGCTCTACTTGATAATGGCGACCAACAAAAGTAATTAATAAGATTGCCAAAATTCCAAAGACGGCCCCAACGTTACCAACGTTCCCTAGTGAAGAGAAGCGAACAGTTTCCGCAGCCGCTAAGGACCCCAACGAAATCCCAATATTGGCAAAAATCGAGTTTAACGATGAAGCCAAATCAAGGGATTGCGGGTAATTCTTTTCGGCAATGTCGAGGAACATCAACTGAGTCGATGCCCCGTAACTGGCAAAGGTAATACACAAAACCGCGACAATTGCGATCGCCAACCATTTCATGTGGAATGCTGGAGCCAAGCCAAGCAGCAATACCGTCATAACGACGTACACCCATGGCAAACGGTGGACCCCACCATTATCTGCCAAATAACCACCAAACTTGTTACCAACAATGAAGAAAATCCCCATCATGAATAATATCCAGTTCAGCCACGTATCATCAAAGCCCATCAAATTAGTAATTAACGGCCGGATATAAGTATAGAAAGTATAGTCAGCCGCACAAACCGTAATTACAAACAGCGATCCAACCACGACACGCTTGTCCCGGAAAAGGGAAAATTGATCGCTCAGGTGACCCGCCACTTGCGGTGTATTATGTGGGACTAACCAAACTAAGAGACCGAAGACAACGATCGTCAATACAGTGATCATCCAAAAACTATCGTGCCATGTTAGTCGCTGACTAATAACGGTTCCTAATGGCACCCCAATAACGGAGGCAATACTGAACCCAGCAAAAACCCATGAGACCAAACTGGCCCGTTTTTCACGCGGCGCAACATAGCTGGCAAGCACCAAGACAATTGAAATGATGGCCCCGGCAACCGATGCCGTCAGCATCCGTGACAACAGGAGCGAAGTATAATTAGTGGCCATCGCCGTCCACGTATTTCCGATGAAGAAGATTACCATCAGCGTTAGCAACACATGGTGACGTTGCCACCGATTGGCCAATGAAGTAATGATCGGTGTAAACACCGCATAGATAATTGCAAACATTGTGACCAAATAACCAAGTGATGATAATGAACTATGGTATTCACTGGCCACATCGGGAAGCACCCCGACAATCATATATTCATTACATCCCAGCATAAAAGCCACAAAGACAAACAAGATTGCTTGCATTCGATATTTCGACATTTTCTCGCCCTCGCCTGACGAATTTTTCGTCCCTGACGTCCTTTCTTTTAAAGTCACTCAATCCATTGTACGGGAAATTTACACTAATGAAAAGCAGATCCCGTACTTTCCTTAACAGAAAATCCGGGATCTGGATCAATTAATTATTTTGTGTTTTTCCCCACAAGAAGTTAATTAAGAGCCTATCAACTTGCTTGTTTTCATGTAGTTTACTGTGTTGGGCCATCTTGCCATGAATCGTCTTTTCTTGATAAGACCGAGCCCGGTTAGCAACTAAGTATTTCAAAGAGAATGCCGAGTTGAGTGGAATTTGACTATCTGACTTGGAACCATCATCCAGATCACCAGCGATATTCAGCACCCGCGACGTTGTTGGGTATGTGTTTCGGAGTGGTAAGAAGTCGCGATAGTGCTTTTCCATAATGGATGGTTTGCCTTGACTATCCAGCGTCGTCTTCTTGTTATAACCAAAGCCAATCCCACCATCAAAATGGCCGGCAATGGCAACCTGGTGCCGAACGGTCGGCATGTTAGTCTTTTGAGCATTATTAACCAAGTAGTACATAATCGCAATGTTTCCCATCGAATGACCCACTAAGTTAATATTTTTAATTTGGTATTTCTTTTGGACGGCCTTCACTGCTGATTCAGCATAGTCACCCCATTTGGCATAGTTCATGCTACGGTTGTCCGCAAAATTAACTTCCACGATTGGATTGCGTGATTGCTTGGTGATTCGTCCCTGCAGGGTAGTCTTGCCATTCTTATCCACGTTTGCCCGAATGATTGTATTGGTAGCTCCAGCTGACTTAGCAGCATTTGCCATCTGGCGTTCTGCCCGGTAACTACTTCCCCAACCATGGAAGAAGAACGTGGTGGTCCGATTATCAACATACTTGGCCGCTCGTACCTGGCGTTGATGTGCTTGAACACCAGCCAAAGCCGCCACGATAATTACCAAAACTGTAATGATAAGTGAAAACTTCTTTGTTTTTCCCATATAATCACCCTCTCAATTTACTTTTCATATGCTAATATTATAGCCAGATTAAACCCTAGTTGTGAAATACTTGTTGAGTATTTTACCATTCATTTTAATTATGGAAGGAGAATTTTCATGATTATCAAAATTTCTGATGCCGCCAGTCAATGGTTAATTAAAGAGCTAGCTCTCAAGCCTGGTGACGGTGTTAAGTTTTTTGCTGCTTCAACCAAGATTCCCGCTGAACATGGTCCGAAGCAAGGGTTTGCTAAAGACAACCATCCCGATCGGCCGATTTATGAAATTCAAAAAGACGGGATTAATTACCATGTCAACTTTGATGATGACTGGTTCTTCTCCAATTTAGAAACCCACATCGATTATTCACCGGATGCCGGCCTCACCTTTGAGTTTCAAGGTGGTCCTGACACTGTCGCTGGTGCATCAATTAATTATGAAAAATACTTGATGTAAATTAAAAATAACGGTTGACTTTCTCATCTTTTTTTAATATTATGATGACAATTTAAATCCTAAATTTTCCAGAAGAGTAATTAATGGCCTGATTGCCCAGCGAGCCGCGGTTGATGAAAAGCGGTCACTCAGCCTTAACGAAGATGGTCTGGTAATTGTTGCCTAGCGAATCATTAACTAAGCACGGGTCCGCCCGTTAACGCGGCCGAGTCTCCATTTGGGTACTCAGTAAGAAGGCGATTGTGAAGTCGTCTTAAATTCGGGTGGTAACACGTTGTCAATCAACGTCCCGCAAATTGCAGCTGCAGTTTGTGGGGCTTTTTTATTTCAAGGAGGAAACCAGCATGACAGAATCATTAAAAGAATATACTCTTAACCATTGGCAAGACTTCAGTGATCTCTTACGTTTCAAGACGATTGCCGCTCAAGATATCGGTATTGCAGAAACTAGTGACTGGATTTTTCAGCAATTTAAGCAATTGGGCGCGGACCACGTTGAAAAGTGGACCGATCAAGGTGGCAATCCGGTCATCTTCGCCGATTTTAACGGTAACAGTGATCGGACGGTACTTTTTTACAACCACTATGACACCCAACCGGCAGAACCACTGGATCAATGGGCAACAGATCCTTTTGAACCCACTGTCAAGGATGGTACCCGATTTGCCCGCGGCGTCGACGATGATAAGGGAGAACTCATTTTCCGGCTCACGCTGCTTAAGTATTATCAAGAACACGGCGGTTTACCGGTCAATGTAAAATTCTACGTTGAAGGCGAAGAAGAAATTGGCAGCCGGCACGTAATCAAATACACTGAAGCTCACCAGCAACAACTCCAAGCTGACGCGGTGATCTGGGAAGGAGGCGCAAAAAACGCCGCCGGCCAATTAGCCATTACTGGTGGCCTCAAGGGCATCTCCTGTATTGAACTAGCCGTCACAACGGCTAACGCTGACCTCCACTCTTCCAAGGCTGCTTACGCCGAATCAGCTCCATGGCGGTTAACCAAGGCGTTAGCATCTCTCCGGGACGACACGACTGGACAAATTAAGATTGAAGGACTTTATGATGACGTCACTGCTTTAACTGCTGCTGAGAATGATTTTGTCGAGCAATTGAACTTTGATCCTGACCAAGTCGCACAGGCAGAAGGGTTAACGCGGCCCCTTCTAACGGCAAAACCTAAGCAAGCCCTCGCTAATGAACCCACTATCAATATCGAAGGGATTTCCGCGGGCTACCAAGAAGCCGGAGTTAAAACCGTTCTGCCACGGCTGGCTACCGCTAAATTAGATTTCCGCTTGGCCCCTAGTCAAGATCCAACCAGAATTCCTGACTTAGTTCGCAAGCAGCTCGTCAAAAACGGCTTTGAGGATGTTAAAGTTAACTATCTAGTTGGTCAGCCAGGATACCGTAGCGATGTTCAACACCCCTTTGTTAAACTTGTTAACGAGAGCGCCAAGGCAATCTATGGTGATGATGGCATCGAATATGTCTTGAATAGTGCCGGCGCCGGTCCCGCATATGCCTTCGGCCGTCTTTTAGGTCTTCCGGTACTTGGCTTCGGAATTGGCAATGCTAATTCACGGGCCCACGGCGCTAACGAAAACATTAAATTGAATGACGCAGTGCAAGCAGTCAGCCTGCTAGATCGGGTGTTGCAGCAACTTTAAAAGGAGTTGGGCGTAAAACCGCCCAACTCCTTTTTAATATACGCCCAACGTTAATTTAGCATAATCTGTCATCCGATCCCGCGTCCACCGCGGAGTCGTGATAAACTCAACGTCCACGTTCTTTACTTCCGGAACCCGCAGCACAGCTTCCTTAACTAACTTTGCTAAGATCCCAGTTAACGGGCAACCGAGAATTTCGAGCGTTAATTCCACCAAACAAATCCCGTCATCATCCAAATCAATTCAGTAAACAAAGCCCATATTGTCAATGTCCATCCCTAGTTCAGGATCAATGACGGTGGCTAATTCAGCAACAATATCATTCTTAATAATTTCTGGTGTTCGCATACCAACCACCACTAAGCATCGTGACCAAAGATTTTAGCCTTAATCGCTTGACCAGTTGGGGGTCCCAGCTAAGCCACCTATCCCTGTTTCGCGCAGTGATGTTGGCATTTGCTTACCTACCTTATCCAACGCCATGATGCACTCATCCGCAGGAATTTTACTAACGCACCCGGCCAGGGCTAAATCGGCAGCAACCAGTGCATTGGCAGTCCCAATCGCATTCCGCTTCACACACGGAATTTCAACAAGTCCCGCAATGGGATCACATACTAAGCCAAGTAAATTGCTAATCGCAATCGAAAGGGCCTCCGCGCTCTGCTGAGGAGTACCACCCGCTGCTTCCACAGCTGCGGCTGCCCCCATTGCTGACGCACTACCAACTTCTGCTTGGCATCCATCTGTTGCTCCGGCAATGCCGGCGTGGTTAGCAATCACCAAGCCAAGGCCCCCGGCGGTAAATAAAAATCGAATCAAGGCCGCTTCATCTAAATCGAGCCGTTCCTGTAATGCTTCAATTACGCCCGGCAAAGTTCCGGCTGATCCTGCTGTTGGTGTCGCACAAATAACGCCCAGCGATGCATTAACTTCACTGGTCGCCATGGCAGCCTGAACCGCACCCATCATCGTATCTCCAGATAGGGTCCGATGGTGCTTTCGGTATTCACGAATCTTAACTGCTTCACCACCGGTCAATCCTGTTGGTGAATGAACTCCTTCGCCGGTTTCACCCTTTGTGACCGCTTGGCGCATCGTATTTAAATTGCGCTTCATTTTATCCCAAACTTCAGTCCGTGGTACACCTGAATTTGCGACTTCTGTCTCAATCACTAACTCAGACAGCGGCTTACCACTTTCGTTGGCCGCATCGACCATTTCTTTAATACTATCAAACATCACATTGCTCCTACTTTAGACAAACAATGCCCTTGAACTTTTCCTTCAGTTCGGCAATTTGTTGCGGTTTCAGATACTTAAACATGTCAAATTCATACAGTTCGCCATCATGAACCAGCTTAGTCTGCCGTTTTTTTAGTTTGGCACTCTGGTCCAGCATCTTAGCAAGACCATTCACTAACGGTTTATTTTTATCCCGATCAAGATATAACACAATCGGTAGTGGACCAGTAGGATGTAATTCGACCCCTTGAACTTTGATCGAGCGAATTTCAATCGCACCGCCACCAACTGAACATCCACCAACCTGCGTGTTGTGATGTGCACCATCGGAGAGATCTAGAATCGCAATATTCGGGTGTTGGATGGGACTAGGGCCCTGCTCTTCGACAAAACGAATATCAATTCCAGCTTTTTTAGCTAATTCTGGCGCCATCGGAACTCGGGCATCATCCGGTGGAAAGCCCATGATCCCAGCAGCGATCGCAAAATCGGTCCCGTGCCCCCGATGGGTTTGCGCAAATGATTCATAATAGTGAACTGTCACCTTTTTCGGTAGCTCTTGAAAGATTGTTCGCGCCGCCTTACCAATCGCCACTGCCCCTGAAGTGTGCGAACTAGAGGGGCCAACCATAATCGGACCGATAATGTCAAACACGCTCCGGTAGTTACCGCTCATAATTTTATTGCTCCTTTAATGATTTCATACCCTAATTATAAAGCGTTTTAAAACAAAAATGGACCATGATTTACAATTAATCACGGTCCATTTTTTATTGATGCGAAAGATAATCGAGAATGGTAAACATTACCCGTTGATTCTCAGCTGGCACCCCATGGTCGATAATCTCGGCCGGTGTTTGATGCAGGTCATTATGATCAAGTGCATATTCACCATCGTTGACAACAATCTCGCGAACATTATCCGCCAGTGGCTCAAAATGAAATTGAAGGCCCACCATATTATCAAGGACAAAGCCCTGATTAGTAACTAAGTCACTAGAAAAGAGTAACTCTGCTCCATCGGGAATGGAAAACATTTCCTGATGCCAATGAAGCGCCGTTAGTTGTTCCGGTATTCCCTCAATCACGGTCGACTTCCGGTATAGTAGTGCCCAACCGACTTCCTTATGTGGCGCCGCGCCAACCTGGCCACCAAACGCCTTGGAAATTTGCTGTGCACCAAAACATGCTCCGAATATTGGCGTCTGCTGAGCATGTAATTGACGGATCAGAGACCGTTCTTGGTGGATCCATTCGTCATCATCATTCGGACTCATTGGTCCACCTAAAATGACTAGCATGTCAGTCTGATCCGCCATCGGTAACTTATGAAACTGAGCTGGATGATAAACATACATCTCATGACCACGCGCATGTGACCATTCTTGAATGGAACCTGGTCCTTCATTTGGGGTGTGCTGCAAAACGTTGATTCTCATAGTATTCCTTTCCATCAACGGCAAAGTTGGCATAGGTTTCGCCTGCACATACCTAAGATTGACGTTATTTTACTACAAATCATGATTTTGTAAATAGCTACTTACCATCCGCAATTCGGGTAAAATTGCTAGCCACATCAGTATTGGCAGTTGGATGACAGCGCGGATCTCCATCCCGACTCTGGTCCACTAACGCCACTGGTTTACCATGATGAAAGGCAAAGAAATAGGTAATCCGATTCGGAAGTGGTGGTTCCGTCCCATCGTAGTTATAAATGGCAACCACATTGTAGTCGTAAGGCCCCTTACCAGACGGCGCCCAGCCGATTGATCCACCATCTGGGGTAATTTCGCGCTTTAAGTCGCTCGGATAATTACCACCAACGGACACGTGCAGCTGGTTACTGCCATCATACTTTTGGTACGACTGGTGCATCGTGGGTGCCCACGAATTAATAAACTCTTCTAATTGGCGATCTTTAGCACCATTCCATAATGAACTATTTTGATGTTCTCCCGTTTGTTCACTAGCATTTTCTTGACCAGCGGTGACGGAACTTTGACTGGCCTGGGTTGGCGAACTGCTTTCAGTTGCCGGATTACGGTGGTTAGTTGGTGAACTTTGTTGCCCACACCCTGATAATAAAACACCTAAACAAATTGCCACAGCGCCTAAACCTAGTTTTTTCATTCATAAAACTCCTCCCAATTATCTTTATTTATTATTAATGATTTTAGAAAATTTTCAACCTGCCACTTTATTTATTTTTCACGAAAGTGATTAAATCAGTGGTCGACAGTGCTGAATCATACTGATATCCAAGGTTAAACTGACGCACCTGATCAAGAGTTGTCGCATTTTGTCTGGCTAAAAAACGGACCATATTGCCCCGCGCCATTTTAGCTAAAGTTGCTTTTTGCTTTGGTCGCCCATTAATTATTTCCACAAACCGACAAGTAACCAACTGCCGCTTTCCAATGGCAAATGGTTGGATCGCTTTACTATACTCCTGCGATGCCAGATTAATAACTAACTGATCCTGACGGTAAAGGTCATCCGCAAGTTGGGTACCCCAGAACTGGTACAAATTTTGGGTACCGGCAACCTGAGCACGATCGCCCATCCCCAGTCGGTAATGAACAATGCCATCAAACGGACGCAACATCCCATAAAAACCTGACATAATCTTCAGATGTTCCTGAACATATTCTAATTCGGTATCCGTGAAAACGTCGGGTGCCATGTATTGGTACTGCAACCCGGTAAATGCAATGATAGCTGGAGTTAAATTCTCCTGGAGGTTCATTTGATGAACCCATTCATAATTAGGACGGGCAATCCGCTCACTACAGTTCCACCATAATTTACGAATTTCGGGATATGATAATTGCTGAAGGTATTCGAGAATTTGCTTGGTCTTATTCAAATACTGCGGCTGGCCAGCAACCGGGAATGAATCCGTATCCGTCTGCATACGCCGCGCGGGTGAAATGATAATTTGCATTATTTGCTCCTTTTTTCGAACTATTTTTCTGTAATTAGCCAATAAAGATTGTGAAATCGTTAATTATATAAAATTACTATTGCATAATGTTTGCTTATAGGATATGTTAACGGGTGTTAGGGTAGGAACGACTGGGTTACTGTCCACCGGAACGGAATGTGAACGGTGGAAGAAGGCTTCGGCTGCCTTGTGGTTCCGCATTCACCACTCGACCAATCGTCAATGTGTTCCCTAACAAATTAATCTTCAGGGAGGATGTTTGACCATGTCAATTCTATCATTTTCTGGTCCCAGGTGGACCACTCGTCATTTAACACTTGCCGCGATGTTAACGGCTTTGGAAGTAATTCTCGGCAAACTATCAGTTGGTGACCCAGCCGTTTTAAAAATCGGGCTGGGCTTTATCGCAACCGCACTAGTTGGCTATTGTTTGGGTCCTTGGATGGGCGGAATGGTAATGATCATTAATGATTTAATCAGTAATACCGTTCTTAATACCGGTAGTCTTTTCTTTCCCGGGTTTACTTTTTCGGCCTTTATTTCAGGCGTGATTGCCGGAATGTTTCTTTATCAGCAACAACTAACGTGGCAACGCGTATTTGTTTATGAATTCTTCCAGATTTTGATTACGAATGTAATTTTTACTACGCTCTGGATCTACATCATGAGCCTGAATGCTGGCTCAACAAGCCGGGCCTTCACTGCGTTACTCGCAATTCGACTGCCAAAAGAAGTCATCACTTGGCCAATAGAAAGTTTAATCGTTCTAATTGTCCTGCGTGCCTTTAGCCGAACGCGATTAAACCAATTACCAAAATAATTAAAAACCAGGATTGCCTAGAGCGCGATCCTGGTTTTTAATTAACGAATCAATATTTGATGACTATAATGAGGGTGTCTAATTTTAAATCAGAGGTGTTTTGATGATGAAATCTCAATCAACACCAAAAAAGCTGCCCTTTATTTCGATCTACTTTCTTGGTATTAATGGTGTTATCGGTTCAGGAACATTCCTGTTACCCGCAGTTATTTATCGTGATATGAACCTTGCTTCAGTCGGGGTCCTCTTGTGTACAGCAGTTACCGTTTCGTTAATTGCGCTTTGCTACGCTGATTTAGCCAGCCGCTTTAAAGGATCTGGCGCTGCATGGTTTTACGGCTACAATGCTTTTGGTCGTTTTACCGGATACGAATTGGGAATTTTTACTTGGTTCTTCGGTTGTTGTACCCTATCTGCAGAAATTGTGGCGCTGCTAACAACTCTCAAAAGTTTCTTACCAGTTTTTGACAACCGATGGGTCTACGCTGGCTCGGTAATCGTCCTCATTTTACTATTTTCGATCATTAATTATTTTGGTCGCAGTTTAGTAAAAGCCGTTAACAATATTTCCGCAGCGGCCAAAATTTTAACACTCCTCGTCTTTATTTTAATTGGCGCGTTTTGTATCCACGTTACGCACTTCAATCCGGTAATTCCAACTGCGGCGCTCAAGGGTCCCTTACCGTTTATGAAACACTTTGGTGCCGCCTTTACCCCAATTTTCTACCTATTTACGGGCTTTTCATTTTTACCAATTGCGGCCAAGCAAATGAATAATCCGGAAAAGAATATTCCACGGGTCCTCATTGCAGTCATGGTTAGTGTTACCATTCTTGATGCCTTAATGATGCTTGTCGCCGTCGGTATCGCTGGTCAAAAACTCGGTGGTTTTTCCACCCCGTTAGCGAATACCTTTGGGATGGGCGTTGGTAAATGGGGCTTTTACCTCATTATCTGTGGAATGCTCATTAGTATCTTTGGCGTGGCCTTCAGTGCATCATTTAATACGCCGTCATTAGTAGCTTCACTCGCCAATGAACACGGTATGATTACAAAGGTTTTTGGAAAAAAGAACCAGCACGATGCTCCAGTCACTGGAATCTGGGTAACCGCTATTATTTGTCTCCTCTTCTGTACCCAAAGCTACCTTTTCCTGGTTAACTGTACTGTTCTAGCTTCCTTTATCCAGTATGTTCCATCAATCCTCGCGGTAATTAAGTTCAAACATTCAAATGAATTTCCTAACCATGGTTTTTCATTACCCGGGAAATATTTAATTCCTGCATTTGCTCTGTTAGTTTCCTGCTATATGGTCACAAACTTTACTGCTAAAACACTATTACTTGGTGCTTTCGTTGCTCTCGCATCTGCGGCCGCTTACTTCTTCATTGATGTCGATCCAAAGTTCGTGCAGAAACATTTAGATTTCCTTGAAGATTTGAAAAATAATGAATAACTAAAAGGGGTCTGAAGCTTAATCGGTTTCAGACCCCTGATTATTTAGTTCTTTTTCCAAAGGAAATTATTAATCAACTTAAAGACTTGTTTATTTTCATGCAAGCCACTGTGCGTATACTGCTTACCTTCAAACATCTTAATTCGGAATGAAGCTGGCCGGTCACCGAGCATCTCCCGGACTGAACGCGTTGCCGCATTTGGTACCCGTCCATCTGACCCATTACCAGTGTTACCTCCAATGACGAGGACATCCGCATGCGGGTAAACATTTTTTAAGTTATCCATATGCGAGCGCATCTTTTCAACGTTGGCACTGTCACGTGTCCAACCAGATAAACCACCACCGGCAATGACTACTTGTTTCTTCAGCTCTGGCATTCCAGACTGCGTACCATAGTCATTTAAGTAACTGAAGGCGTCCATGTTACCCATGGAGTGCGCCACAAAATTATATTTCGTAATGTGGTCCCGCTTTTGTAATGCTTGAATAACATTGCGAATGTACTTCGCGCCTTCAGCCATATCTGATTGTTTATTATTGGCTAAATTAACTTCTACGATTGGGTTACGTTGTCCCGCGATCTTATCGCCGGAAATTTTGACTTGCCCGTTTTTATCAACTCGTGCTAGAGCCACATTCTTTGTTACTCCGGCCTTTTGAGCAGCCTTTACCATCGACTCTTCGGCATGATAGCTACTACCGTAACCATGAATAAAAATGGTTGGTGTTGTCGAGTTAACCCACTGCTTAGCAGCTTGTTGCTTAGCGAACGCTACACCACCACCAAGCAGTACGATCACAGCTGCGACAATTCCAATTAACGATCCTTTTTTCATCATCTCATTACTCCCTTCCCATTTCTGAATGTTGAAACTCCTGACGATTAGTGTGGAAAAATTGGGCAATGACCAGCGCAAAACATAGAATTGCAAAACAGGTAATGAACCCAACCTGAATCCCGACTGCAGATGTTCCAATATGATAATGGTGATCCGTCAAGTTAACCATTGCGACCACAAACGCCATGCCGAAACTTGCGGCGATTTGCCGGGTCGTATTAAACATCGCTACCCCATCCGGTAATTGGTCATTCGGTAAAATCGCCAATGCTTCCGTTTGGAGCGGGATTAATAACATTACGATCCCAAATTGCCGGACAAATTGCCAGAACGCCGCAAAAGCTGCTCCGCTATGGACACCAATAAACGCTTGCATGGCGGTCCCAAAAAGATCCACTACCAATCCATAGGTCACCATCCAGCGAATGGGGTAGCGATCAAACAACTTTCCACTAATTGGTGATAGTAAACCAGTTGACAAGGCGCCTGGCAAAATTACCAGTCCCGAAACAAAGGCACTCTGGTTCATTACATTTTGTACCAGCAATGGTAGCAAAATCGTATTCCCGTACATCGTTGAAACTAATAGACAGTTGACCATCACCGCTAACGTAAATTGGGTGTGACGGAAAATCCGTAAGTTGACGAATGGGTGTTGACTGTGCCACTGGGTACCCACAAAAATCACTAAGGCCAATAAGCCAATGAATAGTGCACCGGCAACACCGAAACTCAGGAATGGCTGACTACCAAAATTAGAGAAACTATTTAACAAGAACCATAAACTAATACTACAAGTGATCAAACCCGTAATGTTAAATTGCGGGTTTTCTTTTGTGGCCAAGCTTGGCATCTCAATCCACGATAATACTAACGTAATCAAGATAAATGGTAGCACTAAGATAAATAAATAGCGCCAACTAAAGAAGTCCAAAATTAACCCAGCCACCGAAGGACCAATAATTGGTGAAAAATTAAACGCTAAACCAACAATCCCCATTACTGCTCCTTGATGACCATCCGTGGCATACTTCATAGCCATCACATTCACCAGTGGCATCATAATTCCAGAACCAATGGCCTGAATCATTCGCCCTGCAACAATGATATTAAATGTCGGCGCCACCGCACCAATCACCGTTCCAACCCCAAAAATCGCGGTGAAAATTAAGAACAGGTTGCGGTAGCAATACTTTTTAATCAGGTACGCACTTACCGGGATCATAAGGGCGTTAACCAACATATACCCATTGCTGACCCACTGAACCCGCGCAGATGATAAATCAAAGTCCCGCATTAAAGTCGGCAGGGCAATGTTCATCATCGTAGAACACATGATTCCAAAGAACGTTCCTAGAACCATGATTGATAATAAAAATTTTTGTTTTCGACTCACTTTTTACTCCTCTTTTTCTAATGCCTAATCAGCATACACGGGATTGGGGTAAAAAACAATTCTCAAATTAAAATTTTGTGAGGATCGCAAGTCGGTATAGCACTATACATAAAAGGCTTTCAAGGTCACGGTTTACCGCGCCCCTGAAAGCCGATTAAGCTTATTTAATTAATCACTAACTTTAACGTATGACTTGATGACTTTCCGGTCCGCCATTTCTTGGTAAGCATCATTAATTTGATCAAGGGTAAAGGTCTTTGTAAAGACCTTGCCAGGATTAATCTTACCATCTAACACTGCCTTTAATAAGATTTGCTTATCATAGGTAGTAACAGAAGCAGGTCCACCCGCAATCGTGGTGTTGTTATAGAAGGATTGCGTCATATCCATTGCTGGCATGTGTGGTAATCCAACTCGACCAACGGCAGCTCCTGGGCGAGCGACCTTCATTGCCGTTTCAGTTGATTGTTCTGTCCCGACACATTCAAGAACAGCATCTGCGCCGCTCCCATTAGTAAGGTCCATGATTTCCTTAACGGCATCGTCACCACGTGAAGCAACATTATCAGTGGCACCAAATTCAACCGCTAACTGATGACGATCTTCGTGCCGACTAGTTGAAATAATTCGACTAGCACCACGGAGCTTAGCCGCAATGATTGCGGAAAGGCCAACGGCCCCATCACCCATGACAACCACCGTGTCGCCAGGTTTAACATTTGAAACCCGTGCAGCATGATAACCAGTCGCCATAACATCGGCAAGTGTTAATAGAGATTTCAGCATTCCTTCACTGTAATCACTCGGTTGACCAGGAACCTTGACCAATGCCCATTGACCGTGTTGGAAACGAATGTATTCCGCTTGGGTTCCAGTAGAGAAGTTATCACTATGGTCTTTGGCAAACGCCATCGAAACCAGCAAGACAGGCTGCACAATGTCCACAACCGTGGGTAAATGGTGCAATTACAAAGTCGCCTGGCTTAACGGTGGTAATAGCATCGCCGACTTCTTCAACAATTCCTAAAGCTTCGTGCCCAGAGTTTTCCGAATTTGGTTCAACTTTGTTAATGCCACGGAAATTCCACAGGTCAGATCCACAAACACAGGCCCGGACGACCTTCAAGATCACGTCGTCATCCTTTTGAATGGTTGGCTTTGGTGAATCAATAATCTTCATTTCGCCAGCTTGAGCTAAAATCGCGTTCTTCATGATTAGAGCTTCCTTTCTTTGTTTAACCATAGTCATTTATCAACTGCTATCAACATTACTGACTACATTATAGTTCGTTGGTTAACAAATGTGAAATACCTATTACTGATTAATGTTTATAACCAAAATACATTATTAGTGCTGATCTTGATGGTGATAATTAATGAATGAAATCACTAATGTGAGGATTGTCAAAACTACGGTCATAATAAAATCAAGTTGTCCACCTACATAGGTCCGTTGGGCCATCGATCCGGTCCCATGATTCTGAAAAATCGCCATTAACGATGCGAGGAATACAACCCCCGTTGCACCAGCGAATTGTTGAATCATGTTAAAAAGTGAGCTGACGTCCGCGGCACTTTCCGCAGCCACATTGACCGTTGCATTTGAAATCGTGTTTGAGAAGGCAAAGTTAAAGCCGGTTCGCAGAATAATGAACAATACCATCATTAACAGGGGCGTTAGGTGAGACTGAAGTAGCCAAAAAACCAGTCCACCAATCACGAATAAAACATTCCCTAATAGCACTGGCAGTTTAAAACCATACTGATCTGCCAGATGACCAGCAAATGGTGAGATAATCGCTCCACATATTGCCCCCGGCAGCAAAATAACCCCCGAGACAAACGCAGACGCGTGTAACGTGTATTGAGCATAAACTGGAATCACCAAGGAGATTCCAATATTGATGAACTGCAAATTAAAGTAATTCCAGCCATCAAGGGCCACGGGCAAATTCCGAAAAATCCCTAGATCTACTAAGGACGTTGTCCCACTCCCGTTGGCCTTCACGAATCCAGCAAAGAGTACTAATGCGACTAACAAGAATGCCCAGAACTTAAGATCGAACCCAGTTTTACCGATAATTGACAGAGCATAAATCCAGATGATCATTGCCAGTGCCAAGAGGATAAAGCTCCCCGTACTAAATGGCTTCGTCTCTGCCAACGGAATATTAGTAATCAACCACTGCCCTAATACTAGAGAAATAATCGCAAGGGGCAGCACTAACCAAAAGATCATCCGCCATGATAGCGCCGTGGCAACTAATCCACCATATGTTGGCCCCAATGCCGGCGCAAACGAAATTACCATCGCAGCAATTCCCGTCATTGAGCCTAATTTGGACCGTGGAATGTTAGTGAAAATCAGTTGAAACATCATCGGGGTCGACAAACCAGTCGCGGCCGCCTGCACAAATCGGCCAAACAGCAAAACCGGAAAGTTTCCTGCCACTGCACAAATAATGTCACCGATAATAAAAGCGGCTACGGCAATCAAGTGCAGTCTTTTAACAAGAACCCGTTTGAGTAGAAAAGAGGTGGTACCCATTACAATCGTAACCATTAATAGGTAGCCGGCGGTAATCCACTGGGTAGTATCCAGCGAGATGTTGAATACCCGCGACAGTTCTGGATAGGTCACATTGGTGGCGGTCTCCGTTAAAATTCCAATAAAACTTAGTAGGGCGACCGAAAAAATGGCGCCGTACGTTCGTCCGCTTACTTTTTGATTTGTTGCCAAAAAATCCCCTCCTCAAAATAAAAAGCTACGGCAATTTGCTCTGCCATAGCTTGAACTCTTTAATTCTACTTTACCTGAATTATTATATAAAAGCAAAGGACCACCCTAACTTTTTTCTGACAAGTTTAATTGGCCTGTAGAATATCGAACTGCTTTTCCCGCCAATTTAGTGGTTTTCCCAGCGTATGTACAATACAAAACGCCGCTTCGGGCAGAAGCTTGATAAGCCACTAGTTCATTCTTGCCTAACTTGCGTGCCCAATACGGAATAATATGACAATGACCACTGCCGCAAACTGGATCTTCTGGCACCGCCAATTTAGGTGCAAAGGAGCGGGAGACGCAGTCATACTTTTGCCCTTTAGCCGTCACATTTTGAAGAAGACCGGGTAGTTGAGCCAGCCTCGTTTGATCAGGGTTCATTTTAATAACCGTTTCCGGATTTTCATACACACATAACAGGTCACGACCAAGATAAGCTTCACGTGGTTGAGCACCAAATGCGGCCGTCATTTCAGCAGTCACTGGGATTGCTTTAAGATCATACGATGGAAATGCCATTTCATAGCGATTAGCCTTTTTAGTCACTGCGAGCTGACCACTTTTCTTCGTTTGAAAAATAATGGTATCACTATCTGCTGGGGCTGCTTCTTGAAAAATCACAAAGGCCGTCGCTAAAGTGGCATGCCCACATAAGTCAATCTCACCACCGGGAGTAAACCACCGTAATGCATAGTGATTTGCATCCCGACGAATTGCAAAGGCAGTTTCAGAAAAACGATTTTCCTTAGCAATATTCATCATTAGTTGTTCCCGTGGCCACTCTTTAACTAAACAAACCGCAGCAGAATTACCCTTAAATAGTTCATCAGTAAAGGCATCCACGACATACATTGGAATCATGATTTCACTCCCTAACATCGACAAAAGGCTGGCATATGCGCATCACAAAAATTAACGATGCGAGCCTGAATAAGTAAACCAACGATCGTCCCCACATGCACTGCATACAAGGCATGGTTATGCAGTACACAGATCACAATAATGATGATGGGTAAGACCATGTTAAAACCCATTGTAAAGTGAACGTTAAAATGTTTTTTCAGCGTGACTGATAAATCATCGTGCGGATGGCAGCAACGGGCACGTTGATAAATGGCAAAACCAGCAAATGCCGTCACCAAACCCAACAGATCAAAAACGAAGCGCCATGCCATTGGCAAACGATCAATCCCGAAGTGTCGCCACCATCCAGCAAACCACTGCATTAAAATACTATACGGAATCAAAAAAGCAAATTCCTTGCCAAGGGTTATCCAAATAATCCGGCCAGTAATAAGCGCATTCAAAATAATTACCACGAGTCCCTCGGAAAAAATAGTTTCTGTCATGGTCCACTGCAGGGTATGCATGATATTAACGATTGAAGCCGGCCATGGCATACTTCCCATGTTTGTAACGATCGTCATCGAATGACCAATTGAATTTAAAACAACCGCTAATGCGACCGCAAAGACTCGGCGCATTATTCCTCACCTCAAATAAAAAAACGCAATTCCCCGTTATTTCCCGGGAAATTGTCGTTGGCATTAGTCTTTCTTTTCTGCGTTATTTAATGACTTCATAATGGAAGGATTCTTGGAATGGCAATCCTTCAACATTTGTAAGTCTTCTGCACTTAATTCAACAACATACTTACTCATTATAATTCCCCCGTTTTTCGGCATAGATTAACTATTAATATACCACTAATGACCAGAACTGCAATGCCCTTAAATCAAACCCTTTTTCACTGCAACCGCAATTGCCTGCGCCCGATTATGCACCTTTAGCAATTCATAAACGGAAGAAAGGTAGTTTTTGACCGTCCGGGTGGTGACAAAGAGTTTTTCCGCAATTTCAGCATTTGTTTTACCATCCGCAATCATCTTCAGCAACTTAATCTGTTGGGCGGAAAGTTCGACGTCACCACCGTGTTCTTCATCCTTCAGCACTGATGACAAAACTTCCCGACTGATCGCAATATAGTTTGGATCCCTGAGAATATCTTCAATGCTGTCCGCAATCTTGTAGGGATCTTCATCTTTTAATAGGTAACCACGAATTCCCTTCTTAACTACTTGCCGTGCAATCCGTGGATCAATCTCCGTTGATAAAATCATAATTTCAGTCTTACCGACTAACTGGTCGATTAAAGATCCTCCATCCATCTTGGGAATCAATAAATCAACAATTACCAATTCTGGGAAACTATCTAATTCATCTAGTTTTCTCAGGGCCTCCTCACCATCCGAGGCCATCGCAACAATTGCTAAATCATCGTAACTTTCGATGACCTGTTTGAGTCCCTCTCGAACAATGGGATGATCATCAACGATCATGATTGTGTGTTTCATAAAGTTTCCTCCTCAAGTTTAAACCGGGTCACGACCTTGACCCCATCGTTAAGAGATTCAACCGTAACCTGGCCGCCATGTTTAGTAGCGCGTTCATCCATATTTTTCAATCCAAAGTGATTCGTTAATTTTGTTGGTGGAACAAAACGACGACCGTGATCAATAATCGTAATTATTAACCATTTCTGATCATGGTGAACCTCAACCACCGCTTGTGTAGTCCGACCGTGTTTAACCACATTCATCAAGGCTTCCCTAACGACCTGACTAATATCATGCAGTTTTTCATTCTCGATTAACAAATCCTGCGTAAATTGCAGTTTTGTTTGCAACTGGTAATTCTCCCGCATATCGTTAATTAACCGCACAATCGCCTGTTTCAACGACCGCTGCGGTTGATCTTCAGTTGTCTTCCGGTATTGTTGAATTAACTGACGGGATTCTTTAATCGCTGATGATGTCATCCCTTCTGTCCGTTCCAGCATTTGACGCATTTTCGGATAATCCTGCTGATCAGCCAAGTGCTTAACTACCGCTAATTGCATGTTAATCCCCACAATATCTTGGGTTAACGTATCATGTAAATCACGCGCAATTTCCTGTCGCACCCGTTGCGAAGTTAATTCCGCAATCTTGGCATTGGCCTGGTTCAATTTATGGTTGGTTTGTGTCAATTCTTCAGCTTGATAAAAACGGCGATAGACACTGTAATAGGCCGCATACGTCAAAACTACAACGGTCAACACTGCTTCTAATAATAAGAGCCAAATATTCCAATCCTTGTGACCAGTAAAAAACGGCACAACATACAAAATCGTTACCACTGGTGGATATTTGTAGTTCCCTAATACCGTTAATTCCTGAAAGAGTAAAACTGGTAAACATGCCATTTCAAAGATAACCTGGCTTTGGTCAATCATCGTCGAGCCGAGCCAAATAATCACGGCCGCTTGAGCGACCAACACTATCTCTGCCGGCAACCATTTAATTAGATACGGGATCAGAAGGAGCAGGGCAAAAATTAAAATCAGTGGTGTAATTTGTTCTGCAAGGCTAGGGCCGCGTAAAGCTGACAAACTATTAATGATTGAGGCAAACATCCAGATCCAGCAAAAAAAGAACCAACGAATCATTCGTAAAATTTCAATTTTTCGATGGGTTGCTTTATTATCCATATTAACACCTTAATTTTTTCAAAAGAAAAACACGTTAAAAAGCGTGTTTTATCTATCATATGGCAATTTGAATAATAAATCAATTTTTACTTCATCCGTTAATTAATAACAAATATCATTAATTAACCTTGATGATAGCAGACTAATTCATTCATCATTTTCCTATTTCACATTCGTGACTTTTCCTCTTAAGGAAATTACTTTGTTGAACGTTTCCGGCTTGCTAAACCTAATGTTCCGAGCAATGAGGCAATTCCTAAGCCAATAATTGCTACTGAATCACTATTTCCCGTTTGCGGTAGGCTGTTCACACTCACTTTCGTCTTCGTAGTCGATTTCTTCTGCAGAGCAGAAGCGCGCTGAGCCACATTCTGGCGGGATATGGCAGCTGGTGTTTCTTGCGCATGGACAACTACTGGTCGCGTCTCTTCAGGATGCTCATTAGCAACTGGTCGTGTTGGTTCAGTTGGATGAACGGGTTCTGAAGGTTTAGTTGGCTGAGTCGGTTGCGGATCGGCAGCATAGGTCACCAGTATCTGAATATCTGGTGAAGTATGTGTAATCCCGGTTTGCGCCTTAACCTGGTTAGTCGCGGTATCTAAAACATCATTACCATGGTCATCGGTTGCTGCTACAACGTGGTAACCATTGATTTGTGGATTAGCAACACTCGCAAAACTACCGTTATCCTCTTCACCGGTAGCAAGCTTCCAGCCACTAATGATATCTTGATTTGTGACAAGGTCACGATAGCCAGTACCGTTAAAACTCAATGTCATCTTGTGGGGCGTTGCCAGCTGGTGCCCTTTTTGGTCTTGGTAGTTAACCGTTTCTGCCACCGTCCGCTGGTGTTGAGCACTTAACAGACCATGGGCATGGGTAAAGTGAATCGTGAAACTCTGATCGGCATCCGTAAAGTTACCAAAGAGGGTTTGCCAGTTCGTAACGGTGGCACCAGCAATTTGCTGAGCATCCACTGTTGCTAATACCATCAACGCAGTCGTAGCCGGTGTATCGTTCGTCACATTTGCCAATACATAATGCTGCTTAGCAAGTTGATCGACAATTGATTGAACATCACCAAAATCAATTGGTTTACCAGCTTCACCATTAACGGCAATGGCTGGGTGAATGGAGCTCCCCGTCTCATCATCGACAAAGTTTAAATTGGCCTGCTGATTTTCGGCATAATAGACAGTTACTCCAACATCATCTGAGTTTGGCGTCATCACCATTGCACGAACGTTCTGACCGTCAACTTGATCAGGAGTAGAACTCTCAACAGTTGAAACATGATAGCCAGCAATCTTCGGCGACGTTACTGCTTTAAAGTTGGCATCCCCGGTAGTCACCTTCCACGTGTAATCACTAGTGTGGTTAGTAACCAAGTCACGTTGAGCAGTCCCCGTAAACGTAACCGTTTGTTCGACTGAATTAGCTGCAGATTTACCATTCGCAAAGAAGTAATTGATTGCCCGGGTCTTAGCGGTCGTCTTAGTAACACTCTGGAGATCATGTTTCAAGTGAACTGTGAAGCAATTCTTCTGGTTATCTACTTGATACTTTGGACTATTATTAAAGTCTTTGCTAACCAAAATATAGTGTTGTTTTTGGTAGTCCGCAATTTGTTGAGTGGGATCGTTCTTAAAATTGATTAGTGAATTATATGAACCAGTGGCACGATCTGTGTTTAACGTCTTCACAGTCGTATCATCAACATACTTAATTTGGGCCGTTTGCTCATTAGCCGTGTAAATAACATAGTACGTGTCAGTTTCTTGTGCACCATCTTTCAAATCAGTTGGCTTTGGTGCGTCAACGTAATCATGGTTAGCAGTGTAACCCGTGATTGTCGGCGATACTACCTTAGTAAAGGTACTATCAGCCTGCCAGTCGCCATCACCAGTTTTAGTATAGTTAACAGTCTTCTTAAATGACGGACTGGCATCTTCACCAGTTTTATTACCAAACTTATAGTAAATAACCTCAGTAACACTCGCCGTTTGTTGAACCGGTTGGTCTTTTTGAACGTAAATAATGAATTCGTGTGGTTGGTTCTTACCAGCAGTTCCAAAACTAAAGTCCGCTAGTTTATCCGGATCAAAGTTTGTTAAGACCGCTTCTTGACCATTGTGCACACTCACCGCTTTTACAAAGTGATACCCTTTCAGGCCATCGTAAACGGTTTGCCCACCTTCGAACTTAACCGTCGCGCCAGTCGCGCCTTGGTATGAAACATCATTGGCCACGGCCTGACCTGAATCAATATCTTTGAAACTGAGTGTATTGGTGACGAGGTCGGCTGCCGAGCCTCCACCATCAACGGTATTGTTACCATCATAAGCAATGCCAGCAGTCCATGGCGCCCCAAATTGTCCAGAGTAATCTTTGGGTTGACCATTTTGATATGAAACAAATTGGGGCAAGGCGACCGGAAGAGTCTGCAGAGCCTTCATCAAAGCTGTATTATTCGTTTTCGCACCATTATACGTACCTGTTGCTACCGTTTTGGCTGCTGCCATATCTTGATCATAGGAAGTAATCCCATCTGGCATGGTAAAGTTATTGGCAGAAGCTGTAACGACAGGTACTGAACCCTTCAAAACAATCTTCGGGTTCTTTTCTGGTTCCAAGTTGGTCAATTTAACGTGCCAAATCGCCGTCTCTTGATTTGGATTCTTGGCGTCAGTGGTGACCGTCATTGTAACTGTCGCCTTAATTTTTGGTTTTTCACCAGCCTTACTGTTCATTTTGACATAGGTTTGTCCATCATTAACGACTTCATTTGCCAACGATTGCTGGTCATTTGCCGCAACTGACTTTTCAATTGCCCTTTCTAAATCATTGGCGCTGGTAAAGGTAAAATTAATCTGTCCAGTTGGGTCCTTATTAATGGTTGTCCGAATGTCAAATTCGTCACCCAAGTCCTTGGTTGAGAGGCTGGCATTTTGAACGTTATTCCACTGAGTGTTGATTCGCACATCACCCTTCTGATTCCACGTCCGGTTAGTAGAATAGGAGGTCCCAGCACCGATTTGTGCGTTACCAACCCCAATTGGTTGCGCAGTATAAATGTATTGCCCATTGACGGTAAAGCCACTGGCCATCGTTTGGCCATTAATGGTGACGTCATTGGTTGGCGTGTACTTAAATTGAGTGTGATCTTTCTCTGGATCAGTGGTAGTTTGATAAACATAGTTTGATTGCCAATTATTCAAAGAAGCCTGCTGACCATTAGCACCCCACTTTAATTGGAGGGTAAAGGTTGGGTTGTTAAGCAAGCCAAGTTGGTTGTCAAAAACTAATCGGTAGTAATCACCCATGTTATAAACAGTTCCAACATTGGCAACCTTAAATTCTTTAGCCAGATTATGGTCATAAGCAACGTACTTGGTTGCGCCAGTTTGCCCATCATGGTAAGGAATCCCGAGGTGGAAATCAATATAATCGCCATTTTGAACCGTCCCGGTAACTTGAATAGTTGGGTCAATTTCTTCATACCCCGCCTGGCCAGTTTGAGTCGCATCAACTTTATTAGACTTAACACCGGTAACCTTGTAATTACCCGCAGCTAGTTGCTGTGCTCCGGGTACGATTGTATAGGCAGGCTTGGAATCATTATCCCACCACTGGACGTTATTAAAACTTGTTAGGTCACGAACATACGTGTAAGTAGTCCCATTTTTAAGCGTGATTGTGCCCGTACCACCTCCAGTGCCACTTTCGCCAGTGGCATTCATGTGGTCATTAAGGGGCATTAGTAATGGTGACCACTGGTTATATAAAGTGTATGCACCGCCCGCCGTTGCTAATGGGCTGATAGTGGCAGAAATATTTAAGGGTGCACTATAGCTGGGGGTCTGCGCTAAAGTCAGCATAAACGTTCGCTCGCCATTTGGACCAACTAAACCCAAATCTTGCAGTTGGTAACCTAAAGCGGCATCACGACGGTTTGGTGTGAGAGTTTGCGTATCAAAGCCCGCTGGAATCATAATTAAATATTTGCTAGATCCCTGAAAGTCAGTAGAGTTGGCAACATTTGTCCCACCCCAGCTTTGAATTACATAGTTAATTGTCGATTGGTCACCGGCCTTATATTGAGCATCGACCGCATTTCCCGTCCACTTTTTAGCAGTATTATTTGGTTCCCAATTAGTCATTCCAGAAAAGGTTGGCGTTGTCACGTCTTGCGTCTTGTTTTCTGTAACTGCCTGCACGGTTGCTGGCTGAGTGGTAGTCGTTTGGAGCGTAGTTGTCCCCAGTTGATGATCATTTTTAGATAAATCATTGTCATAATTGATCGTTCGATCATTTGTAATTGGCGTTGGTTGAACCTGCTGTGCGACAGGTGTAGCTGTCGGTGTTGATGACTGATTAACCGCGGCATGTGCCGTCCCAATCATAAAGGTGGTTCCTAAAAGGACAGATGCGACCCCGATCGTCAGTTTTCGTAAGCCGAACCGTTGGTGTTGCTGGGCATTTCTTTCACCCAGTAACCGTAAATTATTTTTTGAGAGCATTACTGGTCTCCTCCCTTTGAAATGCGTAATTACTTATTCATTGATAATTATAGTTCTATTAATTAAATTGTAAAGCATTACTATCATTATGAAAGGGGCGGTACCATCAATCATTTCATCCACTTCAAACATAATAAAAGAGCCCCATTGTCCGGCGTTACCGAACTCTGAAACTCTCACATTTTCTTAATCTTCAATTGTTACCTTGGTGCCAACCGGCAAATGTTCCATCATCCATTGGGCATCAGCCACTGATAGGCGGACACACCCATGGGAGCCAGTTGACTTACCGAGTTTTTTGGCTTCTTTAAGGTTGTATGAACCATCCGCACTGGTGGGGACACTATGAAATAGGTACTCACCATGATTCAGCCACGAAACATAATAATTAGCGCCCTCATTTAAACTGCTATTAAAAAAGTTGGCGCCCCGTTCAGCCTGAACATAAAAGGTTCCCGTCGGCGTATCACTAGTCTGCCTACCTGTTTGCGCATCACGGTGGTAATTCCCCGCCGAACTATACATAGTGTAAATAACCTTTTTGCCATCCCGCAGATAGGTTCGGTTCTTTTTGATCTTAACTAAGACGTTAAAATTTTTAACCTTCGTTAAATCGGGGTATGGTTTTGTTTCCGATGACTTTTTCCAGTTAATAGGACGGCGCATCGATCGCTCGACCGCTGCCTGTTGATGATGTTTTGAGTGGTGACTGCGCGGCGTTTTTTCATTAGCAGTTTGACTGGTCCGGCTTTTCGCAACATGGGAAGCTTGATGAGTCAACGGTCGTACCGCGCCAGAGTAAAGCACTACCACACAGAAGCAGCAGTAAATTAGATTTTTCTTCCAGTTTGTCATAGAATAAACAACTTTCTTATTATTTCTGAATATGTGATAATTGATATACGTTATTCAATTTTATGAAAGTATTTTCGTTTGTCAATCGGAGTCCCATACAATGCGTGAAAATTTAAAAATCTCTTACTTAACCGCCATCATTTTCTTTATTATTACCGTAATTTTAGCTAATTTAAACTAGGATGAATTAAATGAAAAACTATCTAATTAGAACTTGGTACTACATTTTAAACCACCACTGGGCAAAAGATATTTTACGAGCGAATCTCTTATATCTAATTCTCGTAATTCTTTTTGAAGTGATTCATTTTCACCTGCATCCCATCAGTGGCGGATTATTCTTTCGAATGTTGATCGTCTTGAACATTTGTCAGTTCTTTAAGGCGGGGTTGGATTACATTGGTAAGTGACATTGGATTCATTAAATAAAGCAGCAACAGGAATTCCTGTTGCTGCTTTTTAAACTTAATAAGACTCTTAAAGTACGAAAACTATTCGTACTCGATTGTCGAAGGCGGCTTACTCGTGACATCATAAAGGATCCGGTTAACGTGCTCTACTTCGTTAACGATCCGAACCGAAATCTTTTGTAAGACGTCCCATGGAATCTTCGCAAAGTCAGCGGTCATCCCATCAATCGAGGTTACCGCCCGAATAGCAACGGCGTAGTCATAAGTCCGACCATCACCCATGACACCAACTGAACGGATTCCCGGCAGAACCGTAAAGTATTGCCAAATTTTTTCGTCCAAGCCAGCCTTAGCAATTTCTTCACGTAAAATGGCGTCACTCTCTCGAACAATCTCCAACTTCTCCGGAGTGATTTCACCAATTACCCGAATTCCTAATCCGGGGCCAGGGAATGGTTGCCGCCATACTAATTCATGCGGAATTCCTATTTTTTCACCAAGCTCACGCGTTTCATCTTTAAAGAGACTCCGGAGTGGTTCAATCAGCTTAAACCCAAGCTTCTTTGGTAATCCACCAACATTGTGATGAGACTTGATCGTTTGTGCAGTGTCCGTCCCGGATTCGATTACATCGGTATATAGCGTTCCTTGGGCCAAGAATTCAGCGTCATCCATCTTCTTGGCTTCTTCGTTAAAGACTTCAACGAACTCTTTACCAATAATCTTCCGCTTTTGCTCTGGATCAGTAACACCCTTAAGCTTACCCAAGAAACGGTCGCTCGCATCGACCTTGATGATGTTGACCCCTAAGTCACGGCTCAAAGCATTCATCACTTGATCCGCTTCATTCTTCCGAAGTAGACCATGATCAACAAAGATACAAGTCAGCTGATCACCAATGGCTTTATGCAGCAAGACTGCGGTCACACTAGAATCAACCCCACCGGAAAGACCCAAGATGACCTTTTTGTCGCCAACTTCTTCACGAATCTTGTCGACTTGCATGTCAATAAAGTCATCCATCGACCAGTTAGCTTCCGCACCACAAACACCAAAGGCAAAGTTCTTTAAAATATCTAAGCCATACTCAGTGTTCCGAACTTCAGTATGGAATTGAAGACCGTATAATTTGCGATCATCATCCGCCATCGCCGCGATTGGACAATTCTTGCTGGTTGCTGTAACAGTAAAACCATCTGGCACCTTTGTGACCCGATCACCATGACTCATCCATACAAACTGTTTGTCTGGCAAGTCCTTAAACATCGCTGCTTGTGCATCTGTTACTTCAATATCTGCCCGGCCGTATTCAGAATCATCTGCTGATTCAACCTTACCGCCCAGATCATACGCCATCAATTGCATCCCGTAACAAATACCTAAAATCGGAATCCCCAACTGATAAATTTCTGGGTCTACCTTAAAGGCATCCTTTGCATAAACGGAATTTGGCCCACCAGAGAAAATAATCCCTTTTGGCTTCAACTTCTTGATTTCTTCCGCACTGACCTTATGCGACATCAGCTCTGAGTATATCCCAAAGTCACGAATTCGCCGGGTAATCAATTGGTTATATTGACTACCAAAGTCGAGCACTAAGATTTTATCAAAAGCATCTAAATCGATGTTCGCCACTTGTCCCACTCCTTTATATTGAATTCAAAACTTAAAACTATTGTACGGTGTTTACCCAAGCGGGTCAATACAAGCTTGGCCCCTTGTTTGGGATTTCCTAAATTCATCTTAAATCATCGTTCCGGTCATCGTAAAATGATTTTTCTTGGTATAATAATGCCAAATTAAAAGGGGAATCAGTATATGAATATTTATGGTGATTATGAAGATACACTCAATCAAGTCATGGAGGACCTTCTCGCCAAGATTCAACAATTAAATCAACAGGCGATCGACCTTCATCAACCTAAACTTTACGAACATCTGATTAGCCGGATTAAAACACCCGCCAGCATGGCAGAAAAATGCCAACGTAAAGGTTACCCCGTTACCACTACTTCCGCCCTGCGTAAGTGTAAAGATGCAATTGGGGTCAGAATTGTCTGCAACTTCATTGATGATATTGACCACTGCCTTAGCCTTCTGCGCAAAGCAGATTGGTGCTCAATTGTGAAAGAAAAAGATTATATTACTAACGCAAATCCGAATGGCTACCGTAGCTATCACGTCATTTTGGATCTCACGACTCCATACCAAGATATTGATGGTCAAGTTCCCGGTCACTTTTTCGCAGAGATTCAGCTCCGCACCATTGCGATGGATTCCTGGGCCAGTCTTGAGCATGAAATGAAATACAAACATAATATTCAAAACGCCGCACGGATTGGGAAAGAATTAAAACGGTGTGCAGATCAGCTCACCTCGTGTGACGTTCAGATGCAAACCATTCGGCAATTAATTAACGAAAGCAAGTAGCAGGTGAGTAACATGAGAATTTTATTAGCGGAAGATGAAGCCCAATTATCCCGTGTCCTGACCATGGCGATGACCAACGCGGGTTACCACGTTGACCACGCTGAAAATGGCCAACGTGCCGTGGACTTGGCCAAGGACAACGCCTATGATGTCATGATTTTTGATATTATGATGCCGGTTAAAACCGGCCTCGAAGCCCTGAAAGAAATCCGGGCCACAGGAGATCGAACCTACGTGATGATGTTGACGGCCATGTCTGAAGTCGATGACAAAGTAACTGGTCTCGACGCTGGTGCCGATGACTATATGACCAAACCTTTTTCCCTTAAGGAACTGTTAGCACGATTGCGTTCACTCGAACGGCGTAATGAAGGACTCGACCAGGACGTTCTGCAATTTGGCGACTTGACCATTGATAACAATCAGCAAACCTTGGTCAGCAATAACTCAATTAGCCTTACTAGCAAGGAGGCTCGCCTTCTGCAATACCTCATTTTAAATGCCAACAAACAGCTATCTATCACTGAACTTCTCAACCATACTTGGGATGACGATGATGAAACCGCAGATACGGAAGACGTTTGGTTCACCATTTCCTACCTCCGCCGTAAGCTCGAGTCGGTCGGTTCGACAGTTACCATTACTGGAGATAAAACGGGACCATTTACCATTACTCAATAGTTAAGGAGTGATTCCATGATTCGGCACTTTCAAAGAAAATTTATTGTAGTTTCGACAACCGCGCTCGTGGTTGTTTTATTTACCATTATTGGCAGTATCTCGGCAATTGTTTTTACCCACTCGCAAAATGAAGTCAATGCCATCCTAAATATGCTGGTCGAAAATGACGGTAAATTGCAAAATAATAAGGTACCCCAGCAACCACGCGGCTTCTTTAGTTCCCGTTTGACACGGGAAGGAATGTTTCAATACCGCTACTTTAGCGCCCAGATTCCCGCGAACCAAGATCCCATCCGGGTTGATAACCAACATATTCTAACTGTTCAGCCCCCTGCCATTAAGAAATTAGCCCGGCGCGTGATTAAACGGTCAAATAAACGGGGCGTGATTACCTATCGGGGAACCCGTTATGCTTACCGAATCAAACAAAGTCAGCGGGCCACCCAAGTCGTTTTCTTGGATGAATCCCTGCTAATGTCTGAGGCCCACGAAATTCTGCGAGTCAGTATTTTACTTGGCATGATCGTATTGGTACTCTATACAACAGTTCTCATTGCCTTTTCCAAGCGTGCCATCAAGCCCATCATCGAAGCTGAACATCGTCAGCGAGAGTTTATTACGAATGCTGGTCACGAGTTAAAAACCCCGTTAACCGTCATTTCCGCAAATACAGAAATGCAGGAATTGACCACTGGCGAAAATGAATGGACACAAAGTACCCGCGATCAAGTCACGCGCCTCACTCGGCTCATCAATAACTTAATCTCGTTAGCCAGGATTCAAGAACAACCAACAATCGAGATTACCAGTGTGAACATCAGTGAGATCAGTCAACGGGTTGCTGATAGTTTCAAGAGTGTGGCGATGCAAAACAACCAAAAGTTTCAAGTTCATATTCAGCCACACCTTCATGCCCAAGCAGAAGAATCTCGACTAGAAGAATTAATCAACATTCTCCTTGATAACGCCAATAAATATTGCGATCCTGAGGGCGTGATTAAACTAAATTTACGTAAAGCCAAGCGTTCTAAAAACGTTGTTTTAACAATTTCTAACTCCTATGCGGCAGGAAAAGACGTTAATTATAACAAGTTCTTTAACCGCTTCTACCGCGCTGATACAGCTCACCATATTCAATCCCAGAGCGGGTTTGGGATTGGCCTTTCCATGGCCCAACAAATCGTGACTCAATTTCACGGTAAAATTAAGGCATCCTATCAATCTGGATTAATCAGTTTTGTCATTACATTCCGTGCATAAAAAAAGCAGGCAAACGCCTGCTTTTTTTAGTCTTCACGTAAATAAATGCGATCAATTTTATGATGATGAGTTTTATGTAAAATGATGTCCGCACGATTGCGGGTTGGCAAAATATAGTCTCGCAAGTTTGGCAAATCAACCTCATCCCACACCCGGCGGGCCATTGCGAAAGCATCTTCTCGTTTTCCCTTGGTATAAGGATAGTAATAGTTGTCCGGATTTTGAAATGCCGTTTCTAGTAACAAGCCAAACCGTTCGAGGTACCACTGCTTAACCAATTCAGCGTCCGCATCAACATAGATTGACCAGTCAAAAAAGTCACTAACGTAGAGGCGTTGGGTGGTCGGTAATTGTAAAACATTGATCCCTTCCACAATTAAAATATCTGGTTCTTCAATAATCTGTGGCTGGTCCGGCAAAATATCATAGGTATTGTGCGAATAAGTTGGTGCTTCAACCTTTGCTGCTCCGGCTTTCACATCATTCAAAAAGGTTAACAAACGCTCCATATCATATGACTCCGGAAAACCTTTCCGTGCCATTAAGCCGCGCTTTTTTAGCTCCGCATTTGAATAGAGAAAACCATCTGTCGTAATGAGTTCAACCTGCTGATCAGGCATCAAACGGTTGAGGAGAATCTGCAACAACCGCGCGGTCGTACTTTTCCCAACCGCCACCGAACCCGCAATTCCAATAATATAGGGAATCCGTCGGGACGGTTTTTTTAAGAACGTCAGCCGTTGAAGCTGCATTTGAATGTAATTCTGGTATTGAAGCTGAAGCAGTTTAATCAACGGCAAGTACACTTCTTGGACGTCATTGAGTGAAATCTGGTCATTCAGTGACTTGATTGCATCCAAATTTTCCTGCGTCAGCATGACCCGTTTGCTCGGAAAAAAACTGTGCCAGGTTGCCCGATCGAATTGGTCATAGTTAAGCCATTCATCCATAATTGTTGTTCCTCGAATCGTTAAATCAATAGCTATATTTTACCATTATTTGTTCATCAATGGTGGAATTTGCTTTTCTGAAGCCTTTTCGGTAGAATGTAGGACAAATTAGGAGGGATATTGTGTCACTTACTGCCCAAACAGTCAGTAAACACCTAACGGACTACGAACAAATCAAACAACTCTACCATGACTCTTTTCCAGTCAAGGAGCAGGTCAAGTGGTCTTGGTTGATGTGGAAAGCAAAGTCAAAATATGCAGAATTTCTGGCTTACTACGATGATAATCAACTGGTCGGTTTCAGCTATGTAATCCACCATCATCAACTCGACTTCTTATTCTTCTTGGCGGTTAATCCCAATCTACATTCACAAGGCTATGGTGGGCAAATCCTGGACTGGATCAACGCCAAACGACCTGAGGTCCCAATCGTCTTGGACGCGGAACCATTAAACGACCAAGCCGCCAACGCAGAACAACGGCGTCGGCGAATGGCTTTTTATCATAAGCACGGCTTTTATGATAGTCGTCACCGCGTCACTGAGGATGGTTTAACCTACGCTATTTTAACGAACCAGGATTTTAAACTGGCACAACTGATTGCTGCCTACCGGTGGTTCTTCCGCCCGTTTAATCATCGTCATCAACTTAAATTTGATCAATTATAAAAAGGCATTCTCGCTTCGAGAATGCCTTTATTAATTATTTAGGGAATTTCCGGTTAGTACTATTTTGGAGCTCTGGTGCATCGGTGGTGTAATCATCAAGGGTTGATTTACCACCGTTCTGTGCCCGAACGCTATTCTTCCGTTTCTTATCGGTCTTTAGCTTCTTCAAAGCCTTCTTCAGGTTGTAAGAATACTCTTTCTTATTAACTTTCTTAAATCCCGGAAGTTTGTAGAACCGTAACAGATCCCCATTCATTACCTTATCTGAAAGTCCAAGATCAGTTGTAACCCACTTTTGGATCCTGTCGACTGTGGCCTTTTGACTCTTTGATAAGTGCTTAATTTGTTTCCCACTCTTGGTGTAATAGTAATCGCCATTGTACTTAGTATACTTTGGTGTGACCCAATCACCATTCCGGAACGGTACAATTTGCTTATTCTGCTTAGACAAGAGGTCCTGACCAAATTGAATATACTTATTGGAACTAATCCCTAACAAGTCTTCCAACGTTGGTAAGACATCAATTTCACCACCATACGTGTGGTTAACGCCCCTTTGCAGGCCCTCCATATTAATCATAAATGGCACCTTTTGGAACATCGCCAAATCATAATTATTAACGGACTTCTTTCCAGACAACTTAGCAATTGCCGGTTGGTGATTGTTAGAAATCCCGTAGTGATCTCCGTATAGAACCAGGACACTATTCTTCCGAAGCCCCGTCTTATCCAGATAGTTCAATAATTCCCCAACAGACTGGTCCAGATAGTGAGCAGTTTGCACGTATGGATCAACCGTATCGTCACCAGTTTTGAGGGCATCAATTGTCTTATTCTTTTTGTCCAGCAAGTATGGATAGTGGTTCGTAACCGTAATCAGCTTAGCGTAGAACGGTTGTGGCAATTGATCCAGGTAGTTGACTGAATCTTTGAGGAAGATCTTATCCTTCATCCCATACCCGATTTCACCATTCTTCGTGGTTGGGTAGTATTCCTTGCTAAAGAAGTAGTCGTAACCAAAGGACTTATAGGCATTATCCCGGTTCCAGAAACTTGGGACATCCCCGTGGAACGATGCAGTTGTATAACCCAATTTCTGATGAAGAAGAGCCGGTGCAGATTGGAATGTATTCGTCGTTCCGTCAGTTACCATGGCCGAACCTTCTGGCAAACCAAATAATGAGTTTTCCAACATCATTTCAGCATCCGCGGTCTTCCCTTGACCAACTTGGTGGAAGAAATTATCAAAAGACAAAGTATTTGCCGAGTGATACAGCTTGTTAATATTTGGTGTCACTTCTTGACCATTAACTTTGTAGTCGATTAAAAATTGCTGGAAACTCTCCAAGTGAATAATAATAATATTCTTCCCCTTGGCTTTACCATAGTATTGCATGTTTGGCCCAGCATAATTCTTCTTAATCCAGCGTTGGACAGGCGCCATGTCCTTCTTGCTGGCCTGAGCTTTAATCGCACTATTATGCGTCGTTTTAATTCCATCGTAGACCGTATAAGCTTCCAGCCCGAGGTACTTAACGATATAGTTGTTATCAAAGGTTCTCGTCAACAGTTGACTTCGGTTGCCCTCGGCCATACCGAGGTTGGCACCAAAGAGTGCAAAACCAATCACCGTAATAGTAGCGGCATAGCGAATCTTGAAATACCGCATATCTACCCGCAGGACGTGGAACAATAAAATCAGGATCACCACGATCACGTCCAGATAAACGCAGAAGTCACTTGGCCGCATAATCCCCAAGAAACTCTTCCCGAGGTTATTGGAAGTGGCCCCACTACCCTTAATAACATTAAAAGTAATAAAATCCGAAAATTCCCGGTAATACAGGATATTGGCAAATAACCAGGTCGAGAGCAAAAAATTAATGATACTCATCAACCAGTAAGACAGTCGTCCCCGGAAATACAAGGCAATCCCAAGTAAAATAATCGCGGCTGGCAGTGTATTAAAGGCTAGCAAGAATTCTTGAACGCCACCTTTAACCCCTAAGTTGAACTTAGTTTTATACGCCCAATAACTTTTGACCGCGAATAGCAGTACTGAAAATATGAAAAAGCCTAATTTGGTATTTAGGCCGCGCCTAATCTTTTTCAACGCTGTGTTCATTGAAGTTCTTCCTCCGTCATCTTTTTCAACATTTACCATCATACCCTAAACTAGCGGATCCGCAACGCTCTTCTCACGGTCTTTGCCAAAAGTTTAAGAATTGTCACGAATTGTGTAGAGGGATGGGGTGACTCGATCAAGTAAGTGGGTCGGCTGATGAACCGCTGTAATCACCAGTGCGTGCATTGCCCGTGAAGCAATCGTGTAGAGCAACTGCCGCTCATCGTCCGAAGAATACTTGTGATCGTTAGCGTTCCAAACAACAACCGCGTCAAATTCCAACCCTTTCGCCAAGTAAGATGGGACAACAATGATGCCATCCACCAGACGTTGGTTCTCTGTCCGGATCAGAGTATTGTCAATTCCCTGCTTCTTTAAAGCGGTCGCAATTTGTTCACTGTCTGATAAGGTTTTCCCAATGACCGCAATTTTATCGTGTTCTTTTTGGTACTGTTGCAAGCTTGTAATCACGTCCTGTACGGCTGCCGTTTCATCCTTACTAATGATCACTTCCGGTAATTCACCAGGCCGTTCAAACGCTTCAATGGCTTCCCCATCTAATAATATTTCCCGGGTAAAGTCGGTAATTTGTTTCGTTGAGCGGTAAGACTTCGTCAATTGAACAACCTTTGTCTTTTCTGGATCAAACATCGTTCCCAATTCCTTCAACAAAGTCTTACTATTTTCATGGGTAAAGATAGCCTGATTCAAATCCCCCAGCAACGTAAATTTGGCACGCGGGAAACAGAACTTCAGGTATGCCAATTGAAAAGCATCATAGTCTTGAACTTCATCAACAAAAACGTAGCGAATTTCCCGTTCCCCGCGCTTACCAGTCAGCAAGTCATACAAGTATAGGTAGACGGAAATGCCATTTGCGCTAATCCGACGGTTCTTTAATGCTGCTACTTGTTGGTCCACGTAACGTGTCCATTCATCCGGAGTAATCCTATATTTAGCAAGGTTAATGATCTTCGGTGTTACCCGTAGAAGGTGGACATACTGAGCATTAATATTTAACCACCGATTATGATCAATGGCTCGCTTAATCGGCTTAAAGGCATTGATAACAATCATTCGGGATAAGAAGCGATATTCCTCGTTATCATTAGCGAACGCCTTGGGGTGTTGTGCATATAAAGCATTCAGCTCTTCCTTGCTCATGCTTTGAATTTGTTCTTCAACCCATTTAGCACGCATTTCAGAACTAATCCGACGGTTGAGGTACTTGGTCAATTCTTCCTTAGTTCCATCTAACCGATTGCCAAGTTTGTAAGTACGATTAAAGGAGTAATAGATTTCCTTAATCTTTTCTTTTGGCACAAATACCTGCTTGCCAAACATCAGATTACGAAAACGTAAGTGCTGATCAGTACCTAAGCGTTTGGCATAATTGGTGACAGCGTGGAAATAATCTAAACTGCTAAGCAAACGGACTGCCCGATCGTTTAAATCTTGATCACTCTGTTCAAACCGTTCCTTCAGAGTCGCCACCTTTAAGCGTGGCACTCGCCGGTTCACGTATTGGTAGTAGGTTAACTGAACCATGTTTTGTTCACCCAGTTCGGGCAACACTTGGTCAATGTAGTCATTAAAAAGCTGGTTAGGACTAAATAGCACCACCTGTGATGCTGATAAGTTGCCCCGGTAACGGTACAAAAGCCATGCCACCCGCTGTAATACGGCCGCTGTCTTACCAGAACCTGCAGCCCCTTGAACAAAGAGCAAGTCATCCTTGGTGTTTCTGATAATCGCGTTTTGGGCCTTTTGGATCGTCGATACAATACTCTTCATCTTGGTACTGGAGTGGTTGCTTAATGCTGAGAGCAGCATTTGATCAGTCACCGCTTCGTCCGTATCGTATAAGGTCACAATGGTGCCATCTTCAATTTGAAACTGCCGCTTAAGTTGGACATTGACCGTTTCTTGACCATCCGGCGTATCGTAGGACACATCACCAAGTTCACCATCATAGTAGATTGAAGAGATCGGCGCCCGCCAATCATATACCAAAAAGTGGTCTGGTTGGTCAGAGAATGAGGCTAAACCAATGTAAATTGTTTCTGGCTGACCACCCTTTTTTTCTTGAAAATCAATTCGTGCAAAGTACGGTTTGGCTTCCAAACGTTGAAGTGTCGACAAATGGTCTGCGGCGTGCTGCCAGCTGTTCTCCCGTTCATCCAACATTTGTTGCTGTGCTCGCACGGACATTGCGGTATCCATCATGCCCGAATAAGTCGTCGTATTCATGTGGATTGTGTCAAACTGCTTGCTCAGGTTATTAATATCCTTTTTAGCGGTTGAAATGTTTTTCGCAGCCTTTTGCTCAGCTTTTTTAATCTCTTCCACCACGTGGTCGAGATGGGCCTGTTCTTTTTCAATAATTTGTTCTGCCACAATCCATGCTCCCTTACGTATTTTTAATTTATCTATTATATCATTTTGTCAACAACGACAGACTGAAAAGCGTAAAAAAGTTATAAAGCTCGCCATCTTTTGACCTTTCTTGACAAAAGAAAGGTACAATTGAATTAGTATTACCGTTTAAAGGAGGCCGCCCAGATGGAACAATTAATCTATGGCTTAACGCACATTCCAGAAGTAATCATCCCAATTTTTAACGCGACTGGTGCGTGGGGCTACCTCATTTTGTTTCTAATCACCTTTATGGAAACTGGTCTGGTCATCTTTCCATGGCTTCCCGGTGAATCATTGATTTTCGTTGCCTCCTCACTGGCGGCCCTTAATACCAATTCCATCAAAATCAGCGTCCTGATTGCCGGCTTCTTTACGGCAGCCTTTATCGGTGACATCGTGAATTATACGATTGGCACACGGCTCATCAAGTGGCCCTGGCTACGTAAAAAGGTCATGGGACCTAACTGGCAAATGGCTCACGATTTCTTTGAACGCCATGGCATCGTGGCGGTAATTTTCGGTCGTTTTGTTCCGCTTATTCGGACCTTTGTCCCGCTCATTTCTGGCTCCGCTGGTTTTAAATTCTCCCGTTTCGTGGTGGGTAATTTTCTCGGCACCCTCCTCTGGGTTTTGCTGGCAGCCCTCGCTGGCTATTACCTTGGCACCATTCCGTTCGTTAAGGAGCACTTCTCAATGCTGCTCTTACTGCTCATTATCATTCTAATGTTACCAGCATTGATCTTAACCATTAACCGACTCCTGCGCCGACGGGTAATTAAAAAGCGGAATATGATCAAATAACTCCCCTGTAGTATGTTAAAATATTAATAATACTACGGTTGCAAAAGGAGGAGCACGATGGCAAATACCGTTTATTTTATTCGCCATGGCGAAACGTTTTTCAATAAGTATCACCGAATGCAAGGTTGGTCTGATACCCCGTTGACTAAAAAAGGATGGACCGACGCAGCTCAAGCAGGTCGTGCTCTTGCGGATTTAGATTTTGACTATCTCTTTAGCAGTGACCTCAAACGAACTGTGGATACCGCCAACATCATTCTCAAAAATCATCCGACGAAAAAAATTCAAGCACCGATTCAAGAGCCAGCCTTTCGTGAAGAGTTTTTTGGCTACTTTGAGGGCGCCGATGATGACCAAAGTGCGATCATGGTTGGTGCTCCTGAGAAGTTTATCAACTTTCGCGAAATCATTGCCAAGTATGGATTAACCAAGATGCAAAACATGATTGCCGAAAGTGATCCTTTCCATGATGCGGAAAATCACCAGCAGTTTTGGGCGCGCGTTGATAAAGGATTCGACCGCCTGCGTGCCCTTCCAGATGGCAGTGTAAGCGTGGTTGTTTCCCATGGTATGACTATTTCAGCAATCGTTGACCGGTTTGGTGACGGCGATTACTCTGAAGGACCGCTGAATGGTTCGATTACCAAACTAACTTTAACTAACGACTCAACCACCGTTGACTTTTATAATCAATTACAAATTCCAGATAAGTAAGGGGGGACTATACACATCAATGGATACCACCATACAAGCTGACGAAAAAGTGATCGTGACTGGTTTAAATACTGGTCAAGAAGACTATGACTATTCCATGACGGAATTGAAAGAACTTGCTCAAGCTAATCAAATGGATGTTGTCGACCGAATCGACCAAGTGCTCGATCGGCCAAATGCCGCCACCTACTTTGGTTCCGGTAAAATTGACGAAATTAAAAACATTGCGGCAGCTGAAGAAGCCACCACGGTGATTACCAATGACGAACTTTCACCAAGTCAACTCAGCAATCTCAATGATGAAGTGGGCGTCCGGGTCATTGACCGAACGGCACTGATCTTGGAAATTTTTGCCAAGCGGGCCCAAACTAAAGAGGCCAAGATTCAGGTCCAAATTGCACAATTGGAATACCAACTTCCCCGTCTGCACACGGCAGCAAACCAGCGTTTAGACCAGCAAACCGGTGGTGGTGCCGGCTTTGCCAACCGTGGTGCCGGAGAAACGCAAATTGAAATGGACCGGCGGGTCATTCAAAAACACATTAGCCACCTCCGCCACGAGTTAAAAGAAATTAATAAATCCGAAGCCACAAAGCGCGCTTTACGCGACAAGAGCGCCATCCCAACCGCCGCCCTCGTCGGCTACACTAACGCTGGAAAATCCACGTTGATGAATAAGATGATTGAACGGTACGGTATTTCCCGGGAAAAGGAAGTTTTCGAAAAGGATATGCTCTTTGCCACGCTGGATACCAGTGTGCGCCAGTTAACGCTTCCCGATCAAAAACGGTTCATCCTTAGCGATACGGTTGGCTTCGTTTCCAAATTACCGACCCATTTAACCGAAGCCTTCAAATCAACTTTGACTGAAGCTGCCAAGGCAGACCTGCTAATCCAAATTATTGATTATTCCGATCCTCACCGAGACGAAATGATTAAAACGACGGAAAAAACGCTTCACCAAATTGGCATTGATAATATCCCAATGATTTACGTCTTTAATAAAGCTGATAAAACCGATTTTGAATATCCAACGATGGAGGGTGATGACCACCTTGTCATCTCGGCAAAGGATGAAAAATCACTGGACCTCTTCATTAAGACAATCAAGGATCACCTCTTCGATGACTACGTAGATGCCAAATTACTGATTCCATTCACGGACGGGCATGTCGTTTCCTACCTTAATGAACACGCCAATATTACTGATACCGATTATCAAAATGATGGGACATTACTGCAGGTTGAAATTAGTCCACGGGACTTGCAACGTTTTAGTCAGTATGTCGTAGAATAAAAGTAAGGGAGGCTGTGACACAAACCCGATTACTTTAATAAAAAGCGAACAGCGCAGTACACAAATGGCCTCCAGTGCTCGGCAAAGCCGAACTCTGGAGGCCTATTTGTGCTTGCGGGGGCGTGAAAACGAAGTCATAAATGACTTCTGTCACGCTCCCCCTTATTGTACTTAAGGATCTTTATTAACGAACTGCGTTCCGGGTCTTGCCACCATTAACAATCGTGACTGTATCATTCAACGCAATTTCAACCATGTTGCGAACGGACGTCTTAGTAAAGAAGGCCACGTGTGGTGTAACCACTACGTTTGGCATTGCTGCCAACGTCTTGTAGTCTTCTGGTACTTGGTCTGCGCTAACCTTCTTACCGAAGTAGGTGGTTTCATCAGCCAACGTATCCAAGCCGGCACCAGCAATTTCGCCATCTTGTAAGGCCTTGATTAATGCCTGAGTATCAACCAAGCCACCCCGCGCCATGTTAATCAAGTACGCCGTCTTCTTCATCTTATTCAATGAATCAGCGTTGATAATGTTCTTGGTACTTGGGAACAATGGCGTGTGCAGACTGATAATGTCTGATTCACGAAGTACCGTGTCTAAGTCAGTGTAATCTACAAAGGCTTCTTGTTCTGGATCGTAGAATGGGTCATAAGCAATTACCTTGGCACCTAAGGCCTTATAAATTTGGGCAGTTGCGCCTCCAATATGACCTAAACCAATAATTCCCACCGTCAAGTTGAAGATTTCATTGGAAACGAGGTCGGGAGCCCAACTGAAGTCATGGTCATCCGTCATCCGTTGGTTAAACAAACCAATCTTCCGGTTTAAGTACATTGCTTGGGTCACACCCATTTCGGCAATCGCCCGTGGTGAATAAATTGATACCCGGGTAATGGTGATGCCGTTGGCGTTGGCGGCATCTAAGTCCACCATGTCATAACCAGCAGTCCGCAAACCAACCTGCTTAATGCCAAAGCTGGCCAGTTTCTTGTAGACATCGCTGCTACCTAGTGATTGGGTTTGCTGAGTTACTACCCCATCAAAGCCCTGCGCCATGTCTACCGTATCATCGTTGAGCAGGTCTGCCACCATCTTAACGGTGTGGTCAGTCTTCTTTTCCCATGCTTCAACATATGATTTTTCAATTGGCTTCGTGCCATACATAATGATTTTCATGAATGTTTCCCCTTTCAGAAAAATACAAACTCTACAGTGTCTAGTATACCACGATTTCGAAAACAAAAAAGTGAACCAGTTACGAGAAACCAGTTCACTTAACGAAGTTTTAAGCAAAGAATGATTGGGCAAAATCTTGATAATATTGAATTGCATTATAATACGCTGATAAATTAACGTATTCATTCGGCATGTGCGACATATTACTGCCGGGTCCAATGATGATACTGGTGAAATCCTTCTTGGCCTGCGTAAATTCTTGTCCATCATTGGCCCCCGTACTTGCGATTGGCTGTGGGGTAATTCCCAATGACTTTTTAGCCACCGCCTGAGCTAGCTTAATTAATGGTGACTCAGGATCACCACCCATTGGTTCTTCCGGGAAAGTGTACTTAATCTTCAGATCAAAGCCCGGCTGCTGGTTAAGCTGGTCGATAATCTTTTCTAATTCATCATAAACAATTTGGTTTGGGTATTCCGGAATTGTCCGCACGTTGCCACCAAGCGTAGCTGCTGACGGCACACTATTAATTTGTTCACCACCATTGATCAAAGAGATCACGTGCGTTAACTTACCTAACGCTGGATCTGAATGATCGAACTCGGCCAACGCTGCCTTCGCCTGTTGGACAAATTCAAGCAAATTATCAATGGCGTTAATCCCCATTTCTGGCCGGGAACTGTGCGCAGCCTTACCAACGGAGGTTACATGGTAATCAATAACCCCCTTGCAAGTGTAGGTAATGGCTTGTAAATCATCCTGGGGCTCCGCAATTACCAAGCCATCCAGATCATCCGCATATCCCAACTTAGTTAACTGAGCAGCACCATAGTTCCCCGTTTCTTCACCAACCGTTGCGAGCAGCTTAATGGTTCCAGCAGGTTGTTGACCCTTTTCTAACATTTCGAGCAGGGCAACCACCAGTGCAGCTAACCCGCTCTTCATATCACAAGCGCCCCGGCCATACAGCTTATCATCTTTAACCACCGGTTCAAAAGGATCCGTATCCCACGCCGCTAAGTCACCTGGTGCGACCACATCCATGTGTCCTGAATAGCCAAGCACTTTGCCACCATTACCAATGGTAACGACCAGATTATCACGACCAGGAGCATAATTAACTTTTTCAATCTTAACCCCCGCGCCCACGTACGGTTGGAAAAGACTGGCAATATAGTTAGCCAGTTCGGCTTCATTTTCGTTCACCGTTTGAATACTAATAATCTTCTTTAAAACCGTTAATTGTTCTTCCTTCGTCATGATTAATCCCTCTTTACTTATTATTCGCTACTTGAATATCTTGCGCTTGCTTGTAAAGTTTGTCCAATGTACCATTCTTCTTGTCCTTGCTGATGGTAGCGTTAATCTTTTTGAGAAGTGCTTTATCATCCTTCCGAACTGCAACCCGGGTTGCCGATTCCTTCTTGTTGTATTTGAAGCTAATGTTATTAGCAACCGCATACTTGTCTGGGTGCTCCTTAGCGTAAGCTTCCGCAGTATCTTCACCCGTGATTAGGCCATCAATCGAACCATTTTGTAACTCTTGAGTTAAGGTATTGTTAGAACTTTCGGTGACCAGCTTAACACCTTTCAATTTCTTACCAATCTTTTCTTGTTCAGAAGATTGTTGTGCCCCCAGTGTTGCACCCTTTAAAGCGGCAATATTGGCATATTTATCCTTATTTTTTGGTGAAACCAGCAGAACCTGACCACCATCGTGGTAACTTTCGGAGAAGGACACTACCTTGGCACGCTGTGGTGTATAAGCCATTCCTGCCATAGCGATATCCACTTTCTTATTTTGCAACTCGTTAATTAGTGATGGGAATGCCATATTAACGAATTTGACCTTTTTAACCCCCCATGTCCTTTGCAATTTCATGGGCCAGCAAAACGTCATAACCGACAATCTGTTGCTTACCATTCTTCATAATTTGAAAATCATATGGTGCAAAATCAGCAGATGTCCCAACAACCAGTTCCTTTTTATTTTTAATGGATTGCACACTATTGTCTTGCTTGGCACCACAACCTGCTAACACGGTACTCAACCCAATCATAATGGTCAATGCAGCTAAAACCGACTTTTTTAAATGTTTAAATTTCATTTTTCTCTTCCTCCAGCAATTATTCCTACATGTTTATCAACTCAATTTTCATAATTATACGTCGTAGCATCATTTTATCCCCCGTTTTCGTATTTCTATTCAAATTATGTGTATATAATAACTAGCGATCTGAATAAAATCAAGTGTTTTTTGAAATTTATTCAAATTTATTTTAATTTCATGTATAAAAATAAGGATTCGATGATAATCATCGAATCCTTATTGCATTTAAATTGTTTGATCACGGTCTTGCAAGTGCATTCCGTCATCATCTTTTTCTTCACCAAGTAATTCTTGATTATGATCCAATTCAGACTTACCAGCAAAGTGGTGATGTTGCAGCCAAATCATGGCAACTAACAACAGCAAGAAGAAGACGATGGCAATGCCTAAGAGGACACTGTTACAGAACGCAACGTAGTGTTCACCAAGACCACCGCTAATGCCATCACGCAAACCGAGGATTGAGTAGGTCATCGGCAATGCGAAGTGAATGACATTGTAGAACTTCATTGTGACTTCCATTGGGAAAGTCCCACCAGAACCACCAAGTTGGAGCATCAACAGAACCATGGCGATAAACCGGCCCGGATTGTCGAAGGTCATTGACAAGAACATGACAACGGCCATCGAAGCTAACCCAAACAGGATCAGAGTACCGAAGAATGATGGAACGTGGATCACCGTTAAACCAAGGGCCATCATAATGCCACCTTCGGCAATTGCCATCAAGGTAATAATGAGGCTCCCGAGAACTACCTTACTTGCCCACCATGCTAATGGCGAACGACCTTGAATTGCCACCCGCCGAATTGGGTAAACAAAGTTAAAGATCAAGGCACCAACGTAAAGGGCAACTGAGAGTACATATGGTGCTAAAGCGTGACCATAGTTTGGTACGTAGCTGTAACTCTTGTGCTTAACCCGGGTTGGTTCAGCAAACATCTTCGCCGTCTTCTTGGTTGGCTTAATGCCGTTAACCGTCTTGGCACCCTTACCAAGAGCAGAAGCCAACTGACCGGCACCGGCGTTCAGCTTCGTAATCCCTTGGGTTAAGGCTGGTGAATTGTCAACCAGCTTTTGAGTTCCGGCTGCTAATTGGTTAACCCCGCCAACCAGCGTTGGTACTTGGGCATTTAATTGGCCAAGGGCGCTCGCAAGTTGACCAGCACCTGAATTCAGCTGACCAGAGTTGGCAGTTAATTGACCGGCACCAGCGCCTGCTTGGGCAACTCCATCAGTGTATTGACTAACTCCACTGGCTAAGGTACTTGAACCAGCAGCGGCAGTGTCAACACCATTAGTGTATTGTTGCACGCCACCATTTAAGGTGTTAGCACCAGCAGCAATTTGACTTGTTGCGCCTTGAAGTTGCTTCAACGTATCTGGCATTTGAGAAAGCATTGGCTTGTAGCCATTCAACGTATTTAGCAAACCATTTGCTTGGCTAATGGTGGTATCAGCATTGTTCAATAAATCATTCATTGATGATAAATTCTTGAGCTGACCTTGCATTCCTTGAAGTGCTGAACCAAGGCTGTTCAATTCACCCAGTGCCGTTCCGACCCCTTGAAGAGTCTTAGCATTATTACCAGCATCTTGTGCTAATGAACCTAATTGCGCCTTAATTGAGTTATCACTCGTTAATTGAGCAAGTTTGCCTAATTGTGCAGCAATATTGGCATCACTTCTAGCAACATTACCTAATTGCTGTCCAGCTTGACTAACTCCGCCCAGAGACCCAGCAGCTGTTTCTAGTTTCCCAGCACTTTCTTGAACACCAGCTAAGGCGCTCTTGGCTTGGGTTAAGCCGGTCTGCAATTGGGTCATACTTTGTTGCAATGCTTGAGCCTTATCCATCGCACCCATTAAGTCATTCACTGGTAAATTCCCCAGTTGACTATTAACGGTGTTGTTCAACTGACTAGCACCAGCCGAAAGTTGACTGGAACCAGCGCGTAGGGAACCGGAATTATTCCGTAAAGTATTCAAGCCAGAACTTAATTGACCCGCACCTGAATTCAGCTGACCGGAATTAGCCATTAAAGTGTTTAACCCCGTAGCTAATTGACCAACCCCGCCGGTGTATTGAGCAATTCCGTTGGCAAGGGTGGTACTGCCGCTAGCTAATTGTTGAGCACCAGCAGCAAGTGGAGCTACTCCCATTCGTAAGGTTTGCACCCCATTATTAACTTGGGAAACTCCAGCAACGTATTGGTTAACCCCATTTTGTAAGGTTACTAAACCGTTGTCTAATTGGGTCGCCTCGTCGGCTGCCTGAGTCATTCCTTTACCCAGCACCTTCAATTCTTTGAACATTGTCGTCGCGTATGCGTTCGTCACGTTCGCCCGAATCTTTTCATTTAACCGGGTCATTGCGACCTGACTCATAACGTAACCAATGTAGTTCAGCGAATCATTGGTCTGATACTTTAAATTCATCGGTTTTGGATTCTTATCTAAAACCGTTGTAGCATTCTTGGAGAAGTTTTCCGGAATTGTGATCACCGTATAATACTTCCGATGTGACATTCCGTATTTCGCCTTACTTGGCGAAACAAACTTCCAATCGAGCTGCTTGTTATGCTTTAATTCCTTGACCATCTGGTTACCAACAGCCATTTCTTTGCCCTGATAATCAACCGGAACATCCTTATTAACCACAGCCACAGGCAAATCCTGCGTACTACCATAAGGATCCCATACTGACTTCAGGAAGAAGATACTGTACAGAAATGGAATAAAGCAAATGACAATTGAGGATAATAATAGCAGGTGATTCCGCCGGATATGACGAAATTCTGCTTTAATCATTTCCCACATCTTTCTCCCTCCATTATGCGTTTGTAGTAGATACAGTAGAGAATGGTAAAACAGATTGCTTGATAAAATCAACCACTTCAGCTACTGGAACATCGTAATTATTGGATTGCCACCAATAAAGGGCACCCATGATTGCGCCGCCAAATGCGCAGGCCTGAAGTTCTGGATTATCCGACCGCCGAATCGCCTTGATCACTTCCCCCTGATTAGCGTGATCGGCGCTTTGCTTCATCAGCACTTCACTGATAATCCGTAACATTTCAGCATATAACGTACTGTTTGCATTATCCGCTGCCAAGTGACGAAAAATATTCTTATTATCATTCAGGTAATTAACTGCTGCCTCGATAAAACTTCCCTCGTCGGGGGCCGCTGTCATTAATTGATGCAACCGATTATTAATCAACTGTTCCAATAAGTCATACTTATCGTGAAAATACCGATAAAAACTACTGCGGTGAAGCAAGGCTTCATTACAAATCTGATCCACGGTAATTTTTTCAAACGGTTTGGTTCTCAGCAACGCTTCTAAAGCGTTCTGAAAATCCCGCACGGTCCGGTTCATTTTCAACCTTTTTTACCTCCCTATCTAGTTTTCAAAGAGATATTATAATTAGTTCCTAATTAAGACGACACAGTCATATTAACACACCTATCTTTTAAATGAACATATTATTATTTTTGTTTCTTTTAAATTATTTATCCAAGTGATACTGGTTATGGTAGAATGTTGATGCAAGCGTTTGCATAAGGAGGCATACCGCATGAAAATCACACAAACTGCTTTTGGTAAAGCAAATCAACATGAAGTTACAAAATACACCGTTACCAATGATCACGGCGTGAAAATGAGTGTCCTGAATTTTGGAGGAATTTGGCAAGAATACTCCATCCCTACTGACCAGGGTCAATTGAATTTACTGCTCGCGGCGAATTCGATGGAAGATTACCTTGATGCCGGATATAGCATTTGTCAATTAATCGGCCCGGTCGCTAACCGGATTGGTAAGGCCAGTTTTCAAATTGATGATCACGAATACCAGTTGCAAGCCAACGAAGGTGCCAACTCAATCCACAGTGGTGATCAAGGTTGGCAAAACCATTTTTGGCACGTTCAAACTGCCACTTCAGCAACTGCTGGTCAAATTATCTTAAGTAATCATTACAGTCCTGAAGATGATGGTATGCCGGCCAATACCGACGTGCACATCGTCTACACCCTGCACGATGATGATAGTGTCACGATTGATATGTTCGGTGAAAGTGATGCGCCAACCCTCTTCAATCCAACCAACCACGCCTACTGGAACTTAGCAGATGCGGACGTTGATACGATTGAAGGCCAAGAGTTAACCATTAATTCACGGTACCACCTCGCCGTTAATGGTGAGAAGATCCCAACGGGGGCCCTCGTGGAAAACCTCGGGTCCGCTTACGACTTTCAAGATGGCCAAGTGCTTGGTCACGCATTAAACGAAATGTTAAAGACCCCTGAAAAAGGTTTTGATGATTTCTTTGTGGTCAGGCCCAGCACGACCTTCGCCCAAGAACCAATTGCTAAATTGAGGGATCCGCAATCTGGACGAGAGTTGCAAATGTACTCTGACCGTAACGCCCTCGTCATTTTCTCTGCTAATGGGCTCCCCGCATCCGTCAAGTTAAACCGACCGGGTAAATCCTGGGCGGCGTTGGCGCTAGAAGCACAAGCATTACCAGATGCTCCCCATCATCCAGAATTTGGCGACATTACCCTACGGCCATTGGCACCGGTACACCACCAGATTCGTTACACCATTAAGTTTTAACTAAATAAAAGGCTCACGAAAAATCGTGAGCCTTTTATTTAATCAATCTTTTTAATTAACCGTGCAATGTTTTCCGCCGTTTCCGCAATATCATGCGGGCCATCAGCAATCGCTTGGTCTAGTGGCTTGGCCCCCTCCGGAGTGGCAAAGATAGCATCCATCGCATCACGACCGTAGAGACTTTCAATCCCTTTGCCAATATTTCCAGCTAACACAATTACTGAAGAGTGCGGAGCGACCGCTTTCGTTGCCATCGCCACCCCGTATGGGGTCTTGCCAAATTTAGTTTGAAAATCAATTCCGCCTTCACCAGTAAAGACTAAATCAGCGTTTTGCGCCCGTTCTTTCAGGTGGGTAAATTCAATCACCAGATCAATTCCCTTGGCCATTTCAGAATTAGTAAAGGCCATCAAGCCAGTACCCAAGCCACCAGCTGCACCAGCACCAGGACGCTTTTCCAAGTCTTGGTGCAAATCACGTTTGATCACTTCTGCATAGTGGTGGAGATTTCGGTCAAGCTGCTTGACCATTTCTGGAGTAGCACCCTTTTGCGGACCAAAGACTGCCGATGCACCATCCGGTCCCGTCAGTGGATTGGTGACGTCAGACGCAATTAATAACTGTGTTTTTTGGACCCGCGGATCTAGACCACTTAAATCAATCTGCGCCAATTGGTCAAGGGCACCGCCCCCAAAGCCTAATTCTTGTCCGTCATTGTCTAAAAGTTTGGCGCCGAGCGCTTGGGCCATCCCGGCACCACCATCATTGGTTGCGGAACCGCCAATGCCCATAATAATCTTCTGCACCCCATGGTCGAGGGCATCTAAAATTAATTCCCCGGTCCCATAGGTTGTCGTGATGAGCGGGTTATGAGTTTCATCATTAACGTACTGAATCCCGCTGGCTTGGGCCATCTCGATGACCGCTGTTTTACCATCACCCAAAATTCCGTAATAGGCGTCACTGATTTGATTAAGGGGATTATGCACTTGGCGAGTCACTAAATGGCCGCCCGTAGCGTCAACTAACGATTGAACCGTCCCTTCACCACCATCGGCCATGGGCACCATTTCATAATCAGCATTGGGCAACACCCGTTGCAGGCCGGTCTTAATGGCTTCCGCAACTTGTTTGGCAGTCAAAGAACCCTTAAACGAATCTGGTGCAATCACAATTTTCATTGTCGTAACCTCCTAAATTAAGTGCAGGAAACCGTACAGGATGGTGGCCGTCAGACAAGCTGAACCACCACAGATTGCTTCATATAAAATTCCTTGAGAACGCTGCTTAATGTCCATATTCATGGCATTAGCAGTGACATGGAAGTAATTTCCTTGTGGTAATTGGTCGATCACAATCGCTCCAGTGTGCACCATCGCGGCCGCTGCCAGTGGTTGCACCCCAAAGCCCAAGATCGCCTTGGAGAATGATCCTGTCGCCAAAATAACACCGGTTGAAGTGGAAGCTGCAGCCCCGGCCATCAGGATCCCGGATAATGGTGCTAAGAAGACCCCTGAAATGTGACTGACCTTAATTGACGAAATGAGCAATTGCGGCAAGCTTGACTGGGTAATGGTGGCCCCAATGGCTCCGGCACCGATTAAGATCATTACGACAGGAGTCATTTTGACCATCCCCGTCTGGGCATAGGAACGTAAGAAGCGGCCCTTATGCATCGCTAATGCACCAATAATCGCCGCAAATGGTAGGACATAGGTGGCATCTAAATCAATCGTGCTCATCCACTGAACATGGAAAATCTGACCTAATGGATTAATTAGTAACAGAATTACCGCAATGATTGGTGTTACTAAAGAGGACTTCAGCGATGGTAAATCGCTTTGCTCAATCTTGGGATTATCAGCTAAGTCTTCTTTAACTACGGCCACCCCCTTATGCTTGATTAGGGAGGCCACAATAACTGTAACAATTAACGCAATGACTGCTGGAATAAAGTCCGCGATCATGACTTGACTCAAGTTCAAGCCAAATCCTTTGGCAGCAGCAATGGTGTTGGCGTTTGGCGAAATAATATTCCCGGCCTTGCCACCACCAGATAGGGCTACTAACAACGCCAATTTAGAAATATGACTTCGTTCACCAACTTCCAACGCAATTGGCGCCACAATCAGCACAGCGACTGGGATAAACACCCCGACCGCCGTAATGACCATCGTGGCAAGAGCCAAAGCTAAAATTGCCATCCGGTCACCTAGCCGGTCAACAATCGTTCGCGCAATGGTATTCGCGGCTCCCGAGTCCATCATGACCCCAGCTAAAACTCCTGCGGCTAAGACTCGAACCACCGTTCCCATCACACTTTGTGATCCTTTTACTAAAATATTAACGGTCTGCATGAGATTAGCACCACCGATGAGTGATCCTAAAATCGCACCAATAAATAGTGAATAAACGGCATCGACTTTCCGTAAAATTAGAATAATTGCAATGGCTAACCCAATTAGGGCGCCCCACCATGTCACAACCACAATTCCATCTCCTTTATATGATTGCCAAAAAACTTATTACAGATTTAAGTATAGGAGCGATAGATTGTGAATACAACTACAAACTTTTAAATTACTGTTTCTCCAGTAATTCATTTTGTCGGCGTAATCGTAGTGCATAGTTAAAGTTAATGCCACCTAACAAAATAATCGCCAGCCAGATGGTTCTAAGCCCCAATAATTGCTGCAATAATGCTGAACAAATCGCACCAAACGCAAATGCTAACACCAGTCACATATAGTTAACTGCCGCGGTATGCTGCTGGTCATCCGCCCCGAAGAAGTAGGCACTCCAGGCTACCACCGACTTTTTCAAATTACCCGTCGTGAACGCATCACTGTAACCCAAGCCCTGAATTTTGCTAAATGAGGCATTTTGCATCGCTAAACCAAATGCAATCGCCGGCACAATGTAGTAGTTTGGAACGGATTTTGGCAGAAAGCCAATCACGCCACCAATTAAAACGATGGGAAATAAACAAACAACTCGCCAGTATTGAGTCTTTAGCCGGGCATGCAAAAAACCGACTACGGCCAAACCAAGGGAGAAGGCTACAAAGGTACTTAGCCGGTTCAGCATTCCCATAACATTATGGTCCGCCAAAGCAGACGCAAAAAAGATCACATTCCCAGTCTGGCCAGCAGATAAAGTATGGCCCCGCTGGATATACGTATAGGCGTCCACAAAACCACCGCTGAAGGTCAACGCCACGGCGAGACTACGTGCTTCTGATGGTTTCCAATTCATTTCAAATTCCTCCCAAAAAAGGACGTGTCCGTTGCCGGTAATGGCTCCGAATTCACGCCCCATTTTTTATTTTGTTTGTTGTTGATAGTTCACCATTGCTAAGAAATTGTCGACATCAAGGCTTGCCCGCCCAATCAAAACACCGTCAATATCCGGTTTTGACATAATTTCTTGAATGTTTTTCGGGTTGACACTCCCACCATATAAAATCCGGATTTTATCCGCAATTTCATAGGTGTAAATATCTGCGATCATCCGCCGAATCTGGCGACACCCTTCTTCCGCCAGTGCGGTATTCGCCCGCTGGCCAACCCCGACTGCCCAACTTGGTTCATAGGAAATGATAATATCCCGAATTTGGTCTAGTGAAACCCCATGCAAGACACTTTGCAGTTGTTTAAGGACGTAGTGAATTTCACCATTCATCTCCCGCTGCACCATTGTCTCATCCGTACAAATGATGGGCGTCAGCCCAGTCATAATCGCTGTTTCCACTTTTTGGTGCACCGCCTCGTTAGTTTCGTTAAAGAGACGGCGGCGCTCAATATGGCCCAGCATCACATGGCTAACGCCTGCTTGACTGAGCCCGCGCATACTAATCTCGCCCGTAAAGGGGCCTGACAACTGTGGGGCAGCATTTTGTGCAATAATCCGTAAACCAGACTTAGCTGCCGCTTCGTGCATACTATATAGTGCAAAAGCCTGCCCAGCAATCCCAACTTCAACCTTATCTGGGTCTGGCAGGTGATCCTTAATTGCTTTGACGAAGTCAACCGACTCCTGAACCGTCTTGTGCATCTTCCAGTTGGCAACGATAAATGGTTTTCGCATGCTTCTTCCTCCGCTATTTTCGTGCGCAATGTTGGTTACATTTTACTCTTTCCCGTTCATAAACGAAACTAATTTGCTTTGACCATATAACAAAGACACCTCCGACAGCATGTGAGAGGTGTCTTTGCCGATTATTTCGACCAGAACTAGTTAATTTAGTTTTGCTTACGACGTTTATCCCAGCCAATTAATCCTAACAATGAAGACATGGCTAGGCCAACTATCGACCACTGGTTATCAGTGTCCCCAGTTTGCGGTAATTGCCGACTAGCATGTTGTCCAGTCTGACGACTGAACGATATGTCCTTCTGATCTTTGCTTGTGTCACTTAACGAATTAGTTGGGCCGAGATCGCTAGACTGACTCTGATGACTAAGCTGACTCTGATCACCAAGACGACCATGATCACCAGAATCAACAGGCTGACTAGGATGATCCGGATGTTGGTCTGGTGTATCGTGATCAGTCTTCTGGGTATAGGTCACCGTTTTTTCAACATTGCCATTCCCAACGGTCATCTTGATGGCATTAACCCGTTCAATATCAGGAAGATACCCGTCAATTGTTGGACTATCAACCGCCGCAAAAGTATCATTATCAGTTGTCCACGGATCCCAAGTAATCTTGTTAGTAACCAGATCCTTGACACCAGTCCGGCTAAAGGTGATCGCTGGTGCATCGTAATCTGGCGATGCTTGACGACCATCTTCGTATACATAGTGAATCGTTTCGTTAACTGTCTTGTTTTCACTGTGCGACTGGCTAGTGTGCTTGAGATGAACTTCATAATATTGGTCCACTGATTGGTCATTATCAAAGTGCAACGTTTGTCCATGAGTCTCGTCACTAACTAATGTGTAGAATTGATCCTTGAACTTCTGAATATCATCCTTGGTATTGTAACCAGCATCAGCTCCACTGACCCCATTTTTAGTAACAGTCTTGAGTACTTTACCATTCTCACTGTCGTCAATGAATGTTATTGTCAGCTTTTGGGCAGCAGGATGGTAAGTAACCGTCCGTTCGATATCCCCTTTCTGCACAGTCATCTTGATATCATCGATCCGTTCAATATCAGGAAGATACCCGCCAATTGCTGGGCTATCAACCGCCGCAAAAGTATCATTATCAGTTGTCCACGGATTCCAGACAGTCTCGCCAGTAACTAGGTCCTTAGTACCAGTCCGTTTAAAGGTAATCGCTGGTGCATCGTAATCTGGCCATGCTTGACCGCCATCTTCGTATACATAGTGAATCTTTTCATGCTTAACTACATTCTGGTCATTGACCGTCTGCTTACCATGCTTCAAATAAATATAGAAAGCCCGTGACGCTGGATCAGTTAATTGGAATGAACCTTGGGTCGTCCCAGGATCAATTTGGTCTTCACTAGTAGCTAAGACATACCCATCTGCTTTCCAGTTCCAAAGTTGATTATGATAATCACTTCCGGCAAGGCCCGAAATGTTTTGCATGTGATCTAGCATGTCGATCCCGTCATTGGCGGTATAGTGACTAGCCTTAGCAGAACCATCAACATCAACATAATGGACTTGAACGGTCTTTGGTTGGGTGACGTAAATGGTCAACAGCTGGTCCTTGGTGGCGTCGTTATCAAAGGTCAACTGATCTAGCGAATCGCTAACCCGCAGCTGACCATCAGCACTAGTGACCGCTTGGAACCCCCGATCGCTCAACTGTTTAAGAATTGATTGATAGCGTTCGCCAATTGTAGTTAGGTCAGTGCTCAATGCCCCATTTACCTTAGTCGTAGCCACTTGTTCATTTGATCCGCCGACACCTAACAAAGTCTCTGGCGTTAGAGTTTTGACCACGTGGCCATCCTTATCCTCGACAAGAACCTGGTAATTAATCTTTTGCTTGCGCTTCAAATAGACATAGTAAACTTGCGGATAAGTTGAACCCAGTGAAGACCAATCACCGCCAAGTTGCAACATGTACTTTGATAAGGTCTTTTCACCGGTTGGATCATCAGCACTCGCATATCCGGCTGGATTTAACATATTCCAAGTATGGTCACCATTTTGTGCTTCAGGATCTTCTTGTACAATGACATATTGGTCACCATTCGCCACATAGTTATTAACCACGCTAATGTCGTAATGATTCCAATTGGCTGCTTGACCTTGATCATCAGCTGTGCCTGATGAATCACCAGCATGGCTAAATGAAATCACAACACCAGCACTGCCACTATCAGTTGTTCCCACTTGATAACTATGACTGGCGCTGGACGAACCATGTTGGTCATTAACCAGCTGTCCAATGTCTGGGTCTTGGTTTGCGGCATTACTCATCCTGTTGACATCATAATCGATTCCCTTACTGAACTGGCCATTAGTCTCATATCCACCACCGTATACATATTTACCAGCCTGGTTTGGTTGCAGATTGGAAACGTCCTGGTAGTGAATCTCAACATTGCCGTTTTGCTGATACGTATCCATCGTACCAAGCTTCTTAAAGTGAACATTTAAGACTTGCGGATGGGGGTCCGGAGTCCCCGCTTCATGAGCTGTTTGGTCAAACAAGATACTTGGACTATAATTTTGACCGTTTGGGTTAAAAATCTTCATTGACAATAGTACGGGAACCGCCGGCTGGTTTTCAGAATAAGCCTGGCTTGAATAGATATCTAAAACATAGTGATGGGCACCAACCTCATGAAAATCATCATAGGTTGGGACATACGAGTCAATTAAATTCTCACCTTGGAAACCATTCAAACTATCTCCGGTAATGTTAGTCATATAACTAAGCTGAGAACCACCTTCGGACACCAAAACCTTGGCGTGCGGCTGCTCTTTAATTAAAGATGCCAGCTCCTTAGTAGTATGCATCTGAATACTATAAGTGTTAGTGACCCCATCATCATTAGTGAATTGATAGTCGGCACGGTCAATAACGTAGCCAGGCCGCAAGCTATTATTAAAGTTTGCCCCCACTGACTCGATGTCTTCAGCCGTTGCGTATCCGTTATCAATTAACCAGTGAGCAAACTGAGAGTATTGTGGTGAAGTCAGGTCAATCATCCCGCCCATATAAGGATCGGTTGGCAACGGCAATTGAGCACTACCAGTACCATCATTCTTCGGAAAAATGACCGTTCCCGCTTTACCCGTACTCTGGTAAAGGTCAGACTTAGCCGCATCCGCCTGTGATTGTGGAATTGCTAAGTGCTGCAGAAATTTGGAGTGGGAATTAGCTAATGGATCATTATCCGCAGTGATTAAGAATTGTTCCTGTAAGTTCTGATTAACTGGCGTGTAAAATGCAAAGAAGATTTGCGTTGGCGTTAACGCCATCTTTCCGTCACTATCTTCAGATAAGTCAATTTTGTCATCATACTGATTATTAGCTTTGCCATCATTATCCTTAGCATTCATTGCGGCCGCAAGCGAGTCATAACCAGGAAAAGACTTATCAAAGTTTAAGTAATATTCTTGTTGAGGTGAGACTTCGCCTCCTGCGTCCTCGCTAATTGAATGCGGATAAATTAATGGGTCAGTTTTAAGGTTAAAGTATGACCCACCACGGTGAATAGTGTCATTGTAGACTGGCGATTGTAAATTATCTAAGTAATAAACGTGCATTTGATAACCAGAGAGTTCCAGTCCAGCGTCATTGTCCTCAAATTTGATTTGGTGAGAACCATCATCATAAGCTAATTCAACTTTCTTCGCCATGTGGGTATTTGGATCCACCACAACCAATTGTGCAGCAGCACTGACGTAATAGTCATTATTTCGAATGTGCGCAACATGGTTAGCCAGGTCTAAACTAATTCCACTGTCAATGGTGTATTGATGTTGTGCTTGCCATGCGTTGATCTCACCATAAATCGCATGATAATTCTGAATCTGCGGTGATGACACTGCCGGCAATTCTTGCTGTAGTTCAATCCCTTCAACCGCCTGGGTAAACGGGTTGAGATAAACAATTGCCGGTACTGACTTAGTGTAGTCAGGAGCAGCCTGCTTATTAGAGCCATAGTAATAGTACTTAACCAACTGGTCGACTGTAATCTGTTCCTGCTTGTCTGGAACTAAATTCCATACGATCGTATCGTTATCAAAATAGTACTGAGCAACGGCATTTAATTGAGCCGTCTGGTTAGGCAGCCCATCCGGATAGTGAACATCCCGATCATTTTCGATGGTTGGGTTCTTTTGGTCCCAGTGATAATACTTTGGCAGCAAGCTCTCAGCATCAGTTGGAAAACCGTTCAGCGTTAGTTTGTCAACGTTATCAGTAAGGTGAATATCATGACTTGGTCCTAAGTCAATGTCATGGGCATGCCCAGCAGCATCAACATAGTGTACCCTTTGATGCACAGTGGAAATCCCCTGGATCTTAATTTCAGCACTACCATTTCCCGCTGGCAATAACCGGTAAGGCATAATCCCATCACCAAAAACTGCTCCAGAAAGATATGCCACCTTATTAACGTTATTAACCTGGTTGACTACCTGTGCCGGTGCCTGAATTTGGCAAACACTCCCACCGGTCAATGGTTGCTTTAAGTCCACTCTAAAGTTCTTAATCTGTGACCAGTCACGAACCTGATCAGCAGAGACAAAGCCTGTTAAGTCAGCCTTATTGACGGTATCTGGTTGATAATAGCTCGTCGAATATGAAATGGTGACGTTACTATCCATTGTTTGCCCAGTTAGGTAGTCTACAACGTGAATCGGCCCCGTCAGGTGAATATCCACTTGGGACTTACCATCTTGTTTTTGCGGTAAATTACCTAAAAAAGTAAGACCTGTCAGATTGGTATTTGAATTACCGTTAACAAAATCATAATTCAGTGTTACCTGAGAAGTTTTCTTATCATCATTTGTCGCCTTGTCGAGGGCAGCTGAATCTAGGTTACCCTGGGCAGTCGTAATGAGGTAATCAGCAGTGGCGGCAACAAGGGGAGACAGTATATTTTGACCGATCTTGTCTTTGACCGTTCATAATAATTTCAGCGACCCCGTTTTCAAACTTCAATGCTGGAACATAGATAGAAGTTGATTGCAGGTAAACCACCGGTGTGTGCCGAATGTCTGCTAATTGTTCTTTCGTTAAGTTAGGTTGCAAATTAAAGGTAAGTTGCTGTTGACCATCAGCAGTGGTGGTATAAATCGGATCCTGCCAATAATTACTATTGCGTGAAATTGAACTTACAACAGTGTTTTTTGGAATAGTAACAATAAACTGTGCACTAGGATGATCAATCATTTGCCAACTAGAAATGACAGCCTCAATTGATCCTGCTGAAGCATTTGTTCCCAGAACTTTGGGCACAACATTATTTTGAATCGTTGCTAAATCATAAGTCGGCTGAGGACGCTTGACAAAATCTACGGTCGTCAAGACGCCAGGTTCGTAGATGCTATCACCATTTTTACCGATACTAGCCACTAAGTTTTCTTTCTGTTTAAACTGATGGTGCGGGTCTAAATGCCCCACAAAGCCAATATTTATCTCATTATTACTACTTTGCTTGTTCGTCAAATTCATGGTGCCAGAGATAGAAGTGACGTGCTTACTGTTGTCCAAAACTGCACTTGTCGAACCATCAGCATAATGGTAAATCACATCAGTTAGCGCGCCAGAATTGTCGACCGTCAATTTAGTTAGTTCGTAATGATCCGGCAAGTAGAAAGTTACTGGACCAGTAGGAGCATCAACTAACGTGGAATTGGTAAAGGAAGCGGTAAACCAAGGCTTATCACTATGATCACGGTTAAGCCAATAAGCATTTTCAACCTTATCCCCGTTCGCTAGCTCAACATTTTGTTCATCAGGAAAAACCTCTAATTTTGGCGTTACTAAGTCGCCAAAACTGTAGCCCTTTAAAGAAGCTTTGCCCATGAATGGTGCTTGAATACCGACCCACTTGGTGCTAAGTTCGCCAGTCCCATCATTACCATTAACAGTTGAAGCCGTTACTGGTGATAATATCGTGGCCTGATCTGGTTGATCCATATGATAGTGACCAATCAAGACAAATTTAAACTGCGGATCATCAGCATAGTGATCATCAATGCCCTTCCGGAGGGTAATGTGAATACCACTAGCATCCTGAGAGAAAGCAAAATCCTTATCCTTCGTTAATTCCTGATTGTTTTTGATACCATTAGCTCGCGTGCCAATGACTCCATCAACAACAAATTCCTTAGGAACACCAACATTAACGTTAACCCCTTGATGGTCAAAAGCAGCTGACAATCCATCAACGGTGAATGAATACCGATACTGATGGTCATCACCGGGAATTAACCAGTAGTCACGATGACCCTCATGGTATTGAAAACTAGGAATCTCATCTGGAATCGGGTTACCCTGATCATCAACAGAATTCCACTTGGCATTAACATTCTGACGTGGAATATCAACAGCAAACTTAACTGTATTAATTAATTGACCATTAAAGTATAAATCAGCGGAGTTATAATACGTCCCTGGTGTATTCAAAATATCTTGTCGATAGTTGCTTTTTACAATAAAGGGCTGGTTAATTGTTGCGGCTTGCAGAAATTTTCCTGAATACGTAGCGGTACCATCTGCGGCAACCGTTTGTTGGGAATCCACTACCCCCTGCTGAGTGAGTGGCCCTGGTGTATAATCTAGCGTCAGATGCGGGTCAGTATGAAAGACTACCTGATAGGTATCACCAGACTGAGCATTAGCAACATCAACGGTGGCTGATCCATCATCACCAGTGAAGTGGACCCTTGTTTCCACTTCAGCAACCTGCTTACTGTCATTAAGCAGCTGCGCACTCTCGACAGTTGCGCCTTGATGATTGTCCGATTGCGCACCTGTTTTTAATTGCACAACTGAAGATTGTTAATTATTCGCAGTTGCTGGCGCCTGAGTCTCTATATCGGTTTTACCGTCTTCCCCCGGAGTAACCGCATCGGCACTAGCCACTAAACTGTTGGCTCCTAAGTACAGAGATGTCCCTAGAAGAACAGAAGCAACACCAATACTTAACCGTCGCAGTCCATAATGTGGAATCTGCTCGGCACTTTGCTGCTTCTTTAACTCAATGTTTTTTCTTGAAACCATATCTTTACTCGCTCCTCAATAGCTATGTTTTCCCATAACATGATTACCGCAAATCAGTAAAAATGATCCGGATGATTAATCGCATATTAACTAACTACTAATAAAATAATTATAGCATCAGTCATAATTATTCTCAGTATTAAAAACATTTAGTTTTATCACAGGTTCACTTCATGATGGAATTAATTTTTATACTATTGAACTTGAATTGTAAATGTCTACTCCTTCAAAGAACTGATAGAGGTATTCCCGATACGCAAAGGCCATGATCACGTTACGGAGCATCTGTTTTTGCTTTGTATGCTCCTGACCAACATGTTCAAGAATTGTTTGCTGGCCAAAAACGTACCGTGAAACATTGCCCAGTTCCTGAACAAAGTAGTTATAGGCAATTTCCGTACTATAGGTTTCTTCTTGAATTTGAATGGCTTTTCGTAAATCTGCCTGATCCAAAACATTTTTAGCAATAATGATAAAGAGAAGTTGGGCGATCTGTTCACGACCATATAGTTTCTTTTGTGGTCGACAAATCAGACGGTGCTTAACGTAGTTGCTGACCATGGAACTAGTCACCTTAACACTCTCAAATGGTGCCACGCACTGTTGTAAATAAGTGACAACCTGCTTTAGATATAACCCCATGTCGGGCAACTCATGATAGGATGGTAAATCAAACTGTTGGTTGCTAGTCTTGTTATTCATTTTTCGATCCTCCTGCTTATCATTTTATAGAATTCCATTTTAGCATGTCAATGCGATCTGCTGATAAGTTTTTTAAAAACCGTTGACAAAGATAATTAAAACGACTATGCTTTTAAAAAATTAATTTCAGGAGAATAACAATGACAACCAAAATTATTACCGATTCAGGAGCAAACTCACTAGATCCCATTATTGGCGGCGTTGCCCATACCAACGTTCCGCTTTCAATCATGGTCAATGGTCAAACTTGGCGGGATGATGACCGACTTGATTTATCGAACTTCTTAGCAGCCTTGAAGAATACTAAGACCACGACCTCGACCGCGTGTCCAAGTGTTGGTGATTGGCTAACCGCTTTTGAAGGTGCGGATGAAATCTTTGTCCTAACCATCACCAGTGCTCTTTCAGGAAGCTATAACTCTGCAGTTCAAGCCGCCGAAATGTACATGGCTGATCATCCTGAAACTAAAATCCACGTATTCGATACTAAATCTGCAGGTCCACAAATTAGACTGTTAGCTTCCGAGATTGCCGTCTCTATCAACCATGGCTACTCATTCGACCAAATTATCGAATTAACGAATGCTCAAATTCAGCAAACCGACCTGTTATTCGTTTTAGAAGAACTTGATAATCTTGCTAATAATGGACGAGTTAGTCCCGCCATTGCTAAACTAACCCATCTGCTCAACCTTTACGTTTATGGAACCGCCAGTGATGCTGGTGAGTTTGAAATGCTCGGCAAGATGCGGGGTGGCAAGCACTTGCTCCGTAAACTGGTTAAAGTAATGGAAAAGCAAGGTTACGTTGGTGGCCGGGTCTTTATCGATCACGTTAACTGCCGCGAGCAGGCAGAAAAATTAGCCAAGGCAATCGCTGAAGTCTTTACAAGTTCAATCATTAATATCTCACCATGTGGGGCCCTCTGTTCCTATTACGCGGAGAACGGGGGTTTAATGATTGGTTTTGAAAAGTAAATTGATAAAGGTTTTAGCTAGTAATTATGAGAATTAAATGAGAAATTTTAAAAATTGGGTTGCATTCTCTAATTTACAGTGATATATTTACAGCAATCAAAAATTACAAGTAATCAAAACAGTAGATTGCATGTCTCAATGTTCAGAAAACTGGTGGTTGATGCAAACCAGGCAGGACATGTGATTGAATTACCGCTTGTACGGATCCATTGGTACCGTTAGCAACCAATACGAGGTGGAAAGCAATTGCGCGCTTTCTAGCTAGGTGGTACCGCGGTAAGACGTCCTGGTTGAGTATATCTCAATCAGGACGTCTTTATTTGGGAGGTCATTATTATGGAACAACATCGATATAGTCTGCACACTTTTTCCCTTAACCAGTTACTCGCATTTCAAATTCACAAGCAAAGGATCAGGTGCATACTATGAAAAAAATTAACTTTCAAGAATCAATCGAAATTTCAATTATTATGTTAGTCATTTTAGGGGTCGGCGTGATCGGCTTCGGTCTTTCACCCCAAGTTCCCGTTTTAACCGTCATTGGTTTACTAATGGGTTGGCTGGCCTTCCGTAAGGTTTCGTGGAAAGAAATCACGGACGGGATTACCGAAGGAATTTCCACTGCCATTGTTCCAATCTTCATTTTCTTGCTGATCGGGAGTTTAATCGCCGTTTGGATTAAGGCCGGGATTATTCCTTCACTGATGGTGCTTGGCTTCCACTTAATTAGCGCTAAGTTTTTCGTGCCATCCGTCTTCATCGTTTGTTCACTCGTTGGTTTAGCCATCGGGAGTGGCTTCACCACCGTTTCAACTGTCGGGCTCGCCCTCTTCGGGATGGGTGCCACGTTGGGTGTCAATCCTGCATTAACTGCCGGCGCCATCATTTCTGGAGCGGTCTTCGGTGACAAGATGTCACCACTTTCTGACTCCACTAACTTGGCTTCCGCCGTTGCTGGTTCCGACCTCTTCGCGCACATTAAAAATATGATGTGGACCACCATCCCAGCATTCGTTCTCTCACTAATTATCTTTGCCTTCCTTGGTTTAACAAACGAAGGCACTTCCATGGCTGCCATTGCTAAAACGTCTGCCGTCCTGACCAAGAACTTCAGCGTTTCCTGGTGGGCTGCCTTGCCAATCATCCTGATGTTCATCTGTGCATGGCGAAAATTGCCAGCAATTCCAACCCTTTTCTTGAACATCTTTGTTTCCATCGTCATGATTTTCATCGAAACACCAAACTTTGCCATTAGTAAGCTTGCAACCTTGATCGAATCAGGTTTCGTTGCCAAAACTGGTAACAAAGCCGTGGATGCCCTGCTTAGTCGTGGTGGAATCTCCAGCATGATGGGTACCGTTTCCCTAATCGTCATGACCTTGGCCCTTGGGGGCATTCTAATGCACGAAGGGATCATCGAAAGTGCAATGAAGCCATTAATTGACCGTCTTAAGAAACCGGGTCGTTTGGTTACCACAACGATCTTCGCGGGAATTGGTGTAAACCTCTTCGTTGGTGAACAATACCTTTCAGTGATCTTGCCAGGGAATGCCTTCCGCAAGGCCTTTAAGCAAATTGGTCTTTCCCCACTAGCACTTAGTCGGGTTCTTGAAGATGGTGGTAGTGTCATCAACTACCTGATTCCATGGGGAGTTGCTGGATCATTCGTTGCTTCCACACTTGGTGTTCCAGTTCTACACTCCCTGCCATTTACGTTCTTTAGTCTCTTGTCACCGGTCTTCTCCATCTTAAGTGGCTTTACCGGGGTTGGTTTAAAGTGGGCACCAGGCCACCAACAAGCTGCCAAGCAATCCAACGCTGATAAAACAGAAAACGCGGTTTTAGATTAATTCTTAATTTTTAATTCAAAGTCATTACCGACAAACAAAACCCTCAGGTAGTCATTTATAATTAATAACTACCTGAGGGTTTTTATGTGGAGGTGGAGGTGATGTTATGATTCAAGCTTTCGTACTCCGTGATGGCCAGCTTTGCTCTGCTAATGGTAATCGTGAGCAGGCTAACGTTTTCATCATGTCGTCGCCGAAAAAATCGGAACTCCAAAGTCTTTGTCAGCAATTTAATCTAGATCCTGTGATCTTCAACGAATGCAACTCTGCATAAGAGGTTTCCCGGTTCCACGAAGTCACAAGCACCGTGTTAGAGCAGCTTCAGCTTCTGGTCGTCTTTGATTTTAACGTTCATTATTCTGAGATCACGGACCAGCTGACGCCGACAATCCTGCTTTTTAACACTGACTATCTTTTCCTCTGTACCCAAAATGCTGCGAATGCCTTAGATGAACTAACCGTAGCCGTCAAGGAGCATCCGCAAGTTCCCGCGCTAGTAGCTCACCTCATTAATTTTTGGCAAAGGCACCTTATTCAAGCCCTGGATTCATATGAAGAACAAATCAATTATCTAAACCAAGCAGCACAAAAGGCCATTAAAGATCACGAACTACGTCAATTAACGAGTCTGATGCGACGACTAGTCTTTTTAGAACACACTATCAATGATCAGTCAGAAACCATCACTGTCTTTGAAAAAAGTGCGATTGCGCAAACCGTTAATTCAAAAATGTTGTTAGATATCAAAACCAACCAGCGGCGACTGGCTAAGGCGATCCATATTTACCGGGACGTTTTAGAATCACTGAACGGATTATACATGGGAATCATGGATAATAACCTGAACCACCTAATGAAATTCCTAGATTCAGCAGGTTTAATTTTAGCTACTGCCGCTCTCCTAAGTGGTTTTATGGGAATGAACGTCGGCGGAATGCCATGGAAATCTTCCGAATATGGTTTCTGGATTATCCTGGGGATTGCACTTCTGGTAGCCGTAGGAATCTCCATCTATCTTCGGCGGAAATCCTATACCGACTAGTGGTAAAATCATCTTAGATTATGAAGATAATTGAGGTGACCAGCTTGGAATACGAAGAATTAATCCCAAAGATCTACGAATGGGCCCACGAACGCAAAATTGATCAAGCAGACCCGCGAGTGGAGTTCATGAAAATTGCAGAAGAAGTCGGGGAACTGTCTGCCGCATATAATAAGAAAAACCATGCTAAATTAGTTGACAGTATCGGTGACCTGCAGATCGCACTGCTGATCTTTTCCCGATTGGTAGGCGTTGACCATCAAAAAGCCTTAACCGATGCCTACCAAACCATTGCTCACCGCACGGGGATGACGACAGCGGACGGTGTTTTCATCAAACAAAGTGATATTGAAAAGGAAAACTAAACACAAACGGCTTTGGCGTCCACTAGGACCAGAAGCCGTTCTTATTTTTTTAAATATGCTTTAATCCCTTGGTTAGTAACATGGTGGGATTGTAGATAATTAACAAACTGTCGGTAAACCGCCTGACGATCTCGCGGTGAAATCGATTGCCATACCTGAACATCCGAGGCGCTCTTCACCACATCCGCATAGTCGCGTGGATACCGCCAATCCTTTTTCGCCCGTTGACGAATGGCGCTGTTGACCGGTTGTTGAATATCCAACCGCTGGTGTGTTCCACGATAACGAGCTGGGACATGATATTGACCATATGGCACCCCATAGTTAAATGATTCCGTATCCGCCACCTCGTGTAACTCCGCGATGGAATAATGCGTAGGATCCGCGTCAATTACTCCGGTGGCCGTTTTGTGGTACACATTCCACTCTGACACAAACTGCCCCGTGGCTATATCTACGATGAATTCAATCATCCGCGCGTCATTATACCGTCTGACTTGCGAATCATGCATTAACTGGACCTTCATATTCCGCGGGTAAGTAAATTCACCATGATACCGATTATGAAAATTTGCGGATGTTTGATAATCCAAGGTTAACTGATGATCCTGGCAATATTGTAGTAGTCGTTCATAATCGCTGGAGTGCGCTGGTTCACCTGACCAATGATAATGGCGAATGTATTCAATCACTTGTCGGTCAAGATAACTCCGCAACAAATGGACCTTTGTTCCTAATTGGTCCGCCTTTAAGCCCCGTTGATCGGGATAGGCACGGATTACCAATTCCCGCAAATAACTGAAGAAAAAACTGTGAGGAGCTAATTCAGTTGCAAGCCGATACCGCGTGGCATGAATTTGTAAAAATTCATGCTCATCAATACTGGCATTTAGATGAGCATTTAATATTAAAGCGAGCTGCTCGTGAGCCGAAAGGTGTGACGCTCTTAAGAAACGGACATAGGTTGGTGAACCAACGCATAATAATTCATGAAACATCTTTGAACAATCTCGGCCACGCCAGTATTGCCAAAGATAATAAGAACCCGCAAACGGTCCCCAACCGTCAGCGATTAATTGCTGGTATTGGGTCGCAATTTGACTGGAATTGATGAAATATTTAATTACAAACCGGTTGAACCTAGCAGTGATTTTTGCCAATAGTCGTTTCATATTATGCCTTCTAACAAAAAACAGGCGAGCAGCGCTCACCTGTTTTTATTAATTATGAGTGTCGTTTCTTGCTAACTACACCTAATCCTAACATTCCAAGCAGCGTTGCGCTACCTAAACCAATCATTGCCAAGTCTGAATCATTACCAGTTTGTGGTAATTGCTTAGCAGTTTGGTGGTTATCTGCGGATTGCTTAGTATCCTTTTGAACACTTGTGGTTGGTTCTGCTGCTGGTGTTTGATCAGTAGACTCCGTAGGTTGATCAGGAGTTTCTGCCGGTGCTTCCGGTTGAACTTCTGGGTCAGTTGGAGTTGGCGTATCGTCTTCCGGATCTGGTTGTGGAGTTGGCTCTGGATCTGGGGTTGGTTCTTCATCCTTCACCATTTCAACATTGAAGTGCACATCAATTGGCATATTAACCGTGTACGCAGGTAAGGACGTTGCATCAGGATTAGCAGCAATAGCCTTATTAAGTTCATCCCATAGCTTGTCCGCAGCTGCTTTCACTTCTTCAGCGGTGTAGCCTGGCACCCCTTCATGCGTGCTGTAAGAAAGTTGGAAGTTCTTAATAACTGGGTGGTAACCGGCGTAACTTGGTAATGAGTTGCCGCGGTGACCATTTTGGTCCGTAAAGTTATTGCCTGCCATAATAGTGGCAAGGTCCTGGCTCGCAAAGTTAGCACTACTCCACTGGTTAGTGTACTGACCATCACTCACTTGATGTTCAATTTGTTGTTTAGCTACTCGAGTGTGGTAATCGGCGTGACCATCCTTACTGCTGTTTCCTGGGCCATAAATGTAGACCGTTTCATAACTACTGTACTTTGCATATTGCGGATCCAACTTCGGTGCATCTTTGACGTATTGAACATAGAAGTTGACACTCAATGGCATGTTGACCGTGTATTCCGGTAATTCATATGGGTTAGCCGCAATCTTCTTTTCAAGTTCTGCATGTAATTTTGCAGCAGCGGCATTGGTTTCCGCTCTAGTATATCCAGGAATCCCTTCCTTGTAGCTATTGGTAACCGTTACGTGAGTCAGAACTGCATGATAGCCATCATAGGCTGGTAATGATTTATTACGGTAACCATCTTGGTTGGTAAAGTTGCTACCACTTAGGACCGTCTTGAGATCTTGAGTACCAAAGTTGGCGCTGCTCCACTTGTCAGTAAACTTATTGCCATCCATTTGGTGATTGATCTGTTTGCTCGTTACCTTAGCGTAGAAATCAGCGTTCCCTTTAGAGCTATCATTTCCCGGACCAAAGACATTGATGTTTTCTTCACTGTTATACTTAGTAGCACTTGGATCAGGAACAAAGTAAATATCATAGATTACGTCTGCTGGATCATTCAACGTGATCGCAGGAAGTTGCGTATATTGATTCTTTTCTAGCTGTGCCGTAAGCGAATCATAAATCACGTCCCGTGTAGTTTTCAACTCAGCTTTACTACGACCGTAGTTGTAACTATCGTTTGGCGTCTGGGAGGATACTCTTACCCGTACTAAGTACCCAGGATGATCTGGCAGGCCCAGATCTTTAACATCCACGGCCTTGAAGGAAGAAGCAGACCAGTTATTTGTAAGTTTCCCGTTTTCATCCCGGTCACGGCTGATATTGTTAACAGCAATTACCCGCGTGAAATTGTACTTTCCACCATACTCATTAGGGTCTCCAGGATTCTTAACCCGGATAATTTCTTGACTTGGGTATAAATCACGAGCGCCTGTGTTTGGCAAACCTTCGGAACTATATTCGTCGCCAACTTTTGGCCAGTTAGCTGGCAAGTTTTGATCAGTTGCGGCGTTTGATTGATCAGTGGAGTTATTCGCACTTTCTGTTGTGGTTGTAGTTGCAGCCGTAGTGTCAGCTGCAACATCCGTAGTTGCAGCTTCTGCAGTTGTGCTGAAGCCAACTAAAGCAGCACCAACTAAAACGGATGCCACCCCAACCGTTAACTTCCGTAGGGCAAAACGTTGTTGGCGATTAGCAGAACGCCGTTGTTGTTCTTTTTTGGTTATTACTTGATAACAAGACTATATCCTCCCAATAGACATTTATTATAATCATTTATGCTTCGTATTATACTATGAGTATCATAATAAATAAAGTATTAAAAGGATATTGACTTTCAGGAAAATTGAATTTCTAGTTAGTTCATTTTCCATTTTGCTAGTAAATGATAAACGTTTTGAATCGACACTTTAATTATCAAAAGATATATTAACCAGATGGGTTTAAATTGTTAATAACTTTCTGCCCAAAACATGACAAAAAAAGAGCTGGTGAAGTGAACCCCCATAGTTGGACAAGGAGTTCCAACTATGGGGGTTTTACTATGACTAAGTTTAGTTTAGAAATT